>CAUZIR010000196.1:0-3864 GCA_963579815.1 Dehalococcoidia bacterium | reverse complement strand
CGCTTTAACGTCAGCCAGGAGGCAGTAGAGACCGGTCTTAGGCTGCCTGTCTTAAGGACATTCTGGCCCTGGTTGCTCCCAACATTGCTCCCAAAGCTGGGCGTGAGGGGCACAAAGAGAAACGGCCCGCCACCCGGCGGGCCGTCTAAAGACTGATCAATGAGGTGGAGCGGGAGACCGGATTCGAACCGGCGACAGCCTGCTTGGAAGGCAGGGACTCTACCGCTGAGCTACTCCCGCTCGCGGTTTCACCATTTTAGCGCACTAGGCGTCTTTGATCATTTTGGATGGGGTCATTAGCTCGTAGAACTCAATCCAGGTCCGCACGGTCATTTCGGCTCCTCCCGCCCCGGCGTCGATGACGGACTGCGGGATGACGTTATCCTCGCGGTAAACGGAGTCGATTACTTCGGCCTTCCACTCCATGTATACGCGGTCGAGTTCGCCGGGTACGGTGCCGCCGTTGTAGTAGATGTCGGTGGGCGATCGCTGGCCAGCCGCCTCGTAGGCGTCGGCGATTCGCCGTGCCACGGTGGCGTAATTGCGGGCCATCCCCGGCTTTACTTCATAGACTCTTCTGATTACGAACATGTTGGGTTCTCCGCTTTGTTTTCCGCGCAGCCTGGCTGCGCTCTAGGGCTCTTCGCGCGAGCGCTCATCGGCTTTCCCGCGCGGGCTTTGCCCGGCTTGTCAGGTCTTCTTCGGCTTGTTGCCTCATCGGCTTGACTTTGGGCCGCTTCGCTATCTTGCCACTTAGGCCAATGCGGCTGCTACCGCGGTGCCTACGTCGGCCGTTGTGGCTTTGCCGCCTAGATCGGGGGTTAGTGGGCCACCGCCTGCCATGGCGTTTAGTGCGGCTGTTTCTACTGCGTCGGCGGCGGCCTGTTCGCCGAGGTGCTCTAGCATCATTGCGCCGGACAGGATGGCGGCGATGGGGTTGGCGATGCCTTTGCCAGCGATGTCGGGGGCGCTGCCGTGCACGGGCTCGAACATGGAGGGGAAGCGGCGCTCGGGGTCGATGTTGGCGGAGGCGGACAGGCCGATGGAGCCGGTGATGATGCCGCCGATGTCGGTGAGGATGTCGCCGAAGAGGTTGGAGCCGACGACGACGTCGAAGCTGTCGGGCCGACGGATGAATTCCATGCAGGCGGCGTCTATAAGGAGGGATTCGGTTTCGATGTCGGGGTAGTCGCCTTTGACGGCCTCGAAGGCCCGGTCCCATACGACCATGCCGTAGCCCTGTGCGTTGGACTTTGTTATGGACGCGAGTTTCTTTTTGCCGTCCCTCGCCTGGGCCAGCTCGAAGGCGTAGCGGATGACGCGCTCGCAGCCGTGCCGGGTGAAGACGGCGGACTGGACGCCTATTTCTTCGGGGAAGTCTTTGTAGAGGAACCCGCCGACGTTGGCGTATTCGCCCTCGGTGTTTTCCCGGATTACGACCATGTCTATGTCGCCAGGGCCGTAGCCACTAAGAGGAGACGAGGCCCCGTCATATAGCACGGACGGGCGCAGGCAGACGTACTGGTCGAAGGCTCTGCGAATGGGGAGCAGCAGGCCGTTCAGGGTGACGTGGTCCTGGATGTCGGGGTGCCCTACGGCGCCCAAATAGATGGCGTCGTATTCGGCTAGCGTGGCGAGGGCGTCGCCTGGCATCATCTCGCCGTTTTTGAAGTACCACTCGCTTCCCCAGGGCATCTCTTCGTACGAGAGGCTGACGCCGTGCTTTTTGCCCGCCGCGTCGAGGACCTTGATGCCCTCTTCCACGACGTCCACGCCTATGCCGTCGCCCCTTATTACCGCGATGTTGTGTGATGCCAAGTTGGTTCCCCTGCCGATGTCGATTGAGATGTCGCGTGTGTTGAAGCATTTTAACGCCATCGCCTGGACGGTCGACGTGTGGTTAAACTGATCTCGCGCGCCGTGCCTGGTTGTTAGAGGCGCGGCGATTATCTGCGATTTATTGGGGGAAGCAATGGAACTGGTATTACTTGGCGGCAAGATCCTGACGATGGACCCGAACGGCACTGCCGCTGAGGCGATAGCGGTGCGGGACGGGAAGATTACTGCGGTGGGGGCGAGTGAGGACGTGCGCCGGTCGGTCGGCGAGAACGCGCGTGTGGTCAACCTGCAGGGCAGGGCCGTGACGCCGGGGTTTATTGACCCACATAACCACTTTTCCATGACGGTGTTCGAGCCGGTGATGATTGACTGCCGCATGCCTCCGCTGGCTGGCAAACAGGCGGTGCTGGACGCCATTTCAGTAACGGCCAAGGGCACGCCGCCAGGCCAGTGGGTTTGGGGCCTGGGGTATAACTCGCTCGCAGCCGGGGGAGCCGAGGCGGTCACCCGGCAGGAACTGGACGAGGCTTCCCCGGACAACCCGGTGTGCATTATGGATTCGTCGTATCACGCCTGCTATGCGAACTCGGCCGCGCTGGCGCTGGCGGGGATTGGCGGTGATACGGACGACCCGCACAAGGGCTGGATTAAGCGCGGCGACGACGAGGAGCCGAACGGCGTGCTGTGGGAGCGGGCGATGGACCCGGTGCACCGCACTTCGATGCGCGCTTTTATTGACCATTACGGCGAGGATGGCGTGGCCGACCTGGTGCACCAGAACGCCATGCGGCACCTGTCTCACGGCATTACCGGCATTGGCGACGCGCTGACGATGCCGGAGAGCACCGAGATGTATCGCATCGCAGACGCCCGAGGCAAGCTGCCGATAGCCGTGCAGCAGTTACGCGGCGGCGACGGGTTCTTCGCGGTGCCGGAGCAGGCGTCGCAGGGGGTGTTCGACCAGGACAACGTTTCCGACCGACTGCGCGGCGGGGCGATGAAGCTGTTTATGGACCCGGTCTTCCCTTCGTATGGCATGAACCGCTGTCACGCAGATGGCCACCTGACGCCGGAGGGCGAGATCTACTACACGCAGGACGAGGTGGACGCGCTGGTGCTTTCGGCGGCGGGCAATGGCACGCAGGTGGCCATTCACTGCATCGGCGATCGGGCCATCGAGCAGACGCTAAATGCGTTTGAGCGGGCCATCGACGAGGTGCCGGACGCTGATAAGCTGCGGCTCAGACTGGAGCACTTCGCCATTCCCCGAAAGGACCAGATTCAACGGGTGGCCGAGATGCCGGTCGTGGTGTCGATTCAGCCTGCGATGCTGCGGGTGTTCGGACGATTGAGCGAGCACGTGCTCAGTGAGTTTGGAGTAGACGCGCCGCCCTTCCCTTATAGGGACCTGACCGACGCCGGGGCGACGATTGCAGCAAGCTCCGACGCACCCTGCGCACCGCTGTCGCCGCTGGAGGGCGTGGAGGCGCTGGTGACGCGCAGCCTGCCCAGCGACGGCGGGACGCTAGCGCCAGAGCAGGCGCTAACGGTGGAAGAGGTTATTCGCCAGTACACGAACGGCTCGGCCTACGCGACAAATCGCGACGATGAGGTCGGTTCGCTGGAGGTGGGCAAGCGGGCCGACATGGTCGTGCTGAGCCATGACCCGACGGCGGTGGATCCGAATTACATCAGCCAGATAGAGGTGCAGCAGACGTACGTGGACGGCGAGCTACTCTACGAGAGATAGGGGGAGGGGCTGGATGAGTTCGGGGCCGTCGCCGTCGCGTTTGTCGACGGCCTTGCTTACCTCGAAAAGCTCCATTTCGGTGGGGTCGTAGGGCAGGGCGAGTTCGCGCACATCGCCGATGGACATGTCGCCGGGACGGAGCCACTGGCGGCTCGCGTCGGGCGGCAGGATGACGGGCATGCGGTCGTGGACGGCCTCGACCAGGCTATTGGGCTGCGTGGTGACGATGGTGCAGCTGGCGATTTTGCTGCCGTCGGGGTCGGTCCACGAGTCCC
>CAUZIR010000195.1:0-3877 GCA_963579815.1 Dehalococcoidia bacterium | reverse complement strand
GTGTTCGGCGTCCCCGCCTCGTGCGCCGACAAGCCCACCGGCATCTGGGTGGGGGATGCCAAGATTGGGGCCATCGGCCTGCGTGTCAGCCGGGGCATCTCCAGCCACGGCTTCGCGGTGAACGTTAACCCCGACCTGTCCTACTTCGACCGCATCGTCCCGTGCGGCATGCCCGGCGTCGAGGTGACATCAGTGTGGCGAGAGGGAGTCTCCATTCCTACGGCCATGAGCATGTCGACACACGTCGCCCACGGCCTGGGCACGGCCCTCAGCCGTCCCATTGTCTGGGCCGAAACCGCCGATCTGCCGAGGCCCGCGCCTTCCCTCCCCCTGGTACCTGGCACGCCTGGACGCCCGACCAGATGCCCAATTGGACACTGAGGGCTGGAGCATGGCCGGCGCCAGCTTCGTCGGCGTGCCCATATTCCCTTCAGGGCACAACGGTCATGTTGCCTGGGGTACCACCCTGGGAATGGCCGACACCACCGACCTCTACGTCGAGGGCCCGTTTGATCGCCCGAGGGATGGCACGGGCGAAGAGGCCGAAAAGCCAATAACGCTTCGCGAAGAAATACGGGTTAAAGGGAAAGCTACCGTGATTGAAGAGGTCACGGTTACTCCTCGCGGTCCGCTCCTGACTCCTCTCATAAACGGCGGAGGGTACTCGCTCTCGATTCGGGCCGTGTGGATGCAGCCCCGGCCAGTTCACGGCTTCCTCCGGGCCGTCCGCACTCGCACCATCGAGGAACTTCGGGAGGCCTTCGAGGCATGGCCGCTCATGCCGCTCAGCCTCGTTTTCGCCGACGATACGGGTGCTATTGGGTGGCAGCTCGTGGGCGAAACGCCCGTGCGTCGCACCGGGCACGGCATCGTCCCGGCGGCCGCCTGGCCCGGGGACGGCGATTGGGAAGACGCCCCGGTGCCATACGAAGACATGCCCGGCGCAGCCGACCCGGCCGAGGGCTACTTTGTTTCGGCAAACAATCGCCCGATTCCCGAGAGCACCGAAACAGGTGCGCCGTTTCTGGGCGTGGACTGGGCCGACGGGCTCAGGGCGGCGCGAATAGGACAACAATTGTCGGGTGCTGACAGGCGGGACGTGGCCGAAACGGCGCGTTAGCAAATGGACCTGTTCTCCGTCCAGTGGGAGGAGGTTCGAGAGGCATTGCTCGCCATCCAAGCTCTCGACTCAGCGTCGCGCGACGCACTTGCGCTGCTCGCCGACTGGGACGGCGTGATGCACGCTAACTCGGCGGCGGCGACGGGGTTCGAACTGTTGCTGGCCGAGATCGACCGCAGAGACGTGGCGGCCTGGGCACCGAAGGCCGGGGCCTACGTGCTGGGCGCCGACGTCGGCGGGCTGGAGCAACCCAACCTGCTGGCGTTTCGCCGGGCCGGGCGTATCAGCCGCCTGCTCCGCGAAGGCCCGCCACACGAGCCGCAAGGAGACTGGTCGGGGCTCCTGAGCGGCGCGCTACAGGGTGTCGTCGAAAGACTGTCAGCGCGAGCCGGTGCTGGGACTGAGGGATGGCGTTGGGGGAAGTTGCGGCAACTTGTATTGGAGCACCCCGTGGGCCGGAAACGACCGTTCCACAAAGTATTCAACATCGGCCCCGTGCCGTTCGGGGGCGATACCAACACCGTCGCCCAGGCCGCAGTAGACCCGCTGAACCCGCTGGCCACCCCATCACCTCGTTGTGTGGTGGACGTTGGCGACTTCGACCGGTCGACCTTCATTCTTCCCTCTGGCCAGTCGGGCAACCCGCTGTCGCCCCATTACGACGACATGTTCCCGCTCTGGCTCGAAGGGGAAGGAGTGACCATGCCCCAGTCGGCCGACGAGGCCCAAAGAGGACCGGACGACGAGGTCCGGCAAATCGGAGTGAGAAAACTGCGCCTCACACCGCACTCGTACACAACGGTAGTCCGTCGCTGACGCACGCCTAAATGCCAAAACCGTTGACCACACCCCGGCTCGTCCTTCACCGTCTGAGGGAGAATTGGCGCCTGATGGTGTCGATATTCGCGGGCGTGGTTGTCGCCACCGCCCTGGTGGCCGGCGCGCCTATCTACCTGAAGTCGCTGGAGAGGCTCGGGGTCGATACCGAGATCGACCGCACGTCGAGCCTCATCCTCAACATCCACGTCTTTTCTCCCAACGTCACGCTTACCGAAGCTTCGCTGGCCGAGAGCCAGGGCGTCATAGACACGGCCATCGAACGCTATCTGCCCGAGTCCTACGACGGCGAAAGGCGGTTCCTGCGCTCCGCCACCTACCTGGCGGGGCTCCCGTACCAGCCTCTTAGCGACGTGGCCAGGGGTGTGGCCTCACGCGGCTACATCCAGTACATGACCGACATAGCGGACCACGTGACGTTCCTCGAAGGTCGCATGTCTACGGACGAAATCGTGGCCGGTGAGCGAGGCCCCATCGTCGAGGTCGTCCTCGGCGCTCCGTCTCTCGATAACTTCTTTGTCAGCGTTGGTGACGTCATCGAAATGACCCCGTTCGTCGCGCATGACGCCCGCGTCTACGCCCACATCGTGGGTATCTTCGAACCCATCGACGAGTTCTCCGACTACTGGCGTCGCAACGCCAACGTCTTCCTGCGGCCTCAACCCCCCCAGGAGACGCCCGAAGTGGGCATCACCATTGCGCCCGACGAGCCCCCTCTGCCCCTGTTCACCACTAAGAGCGCCATGGTCGAGTCCATCGCTGGGGCCTACCCCGGCAGCCTGGTCGACTCTACCTGGCTGTTGTTCATGGACAAAGAAGGGCTCAAGGAATACTCGGCTGACGATGGCAGGGCACGGTTCGCGGGCTTCAAAAACGATGTCGGCCTGGCGCTGCCCGGCTCGGCGGTGCTGTCGGGCGTACCTCGCCTGTTTGACGATTTTGAGCGTCGTAGCTTCTTTTCTACCATCCCGCTACTACTGCTTCTCACACTCATGGTGGTTACCGTTCTGTACTACCTGGCGATGATGGTTTCGTACCTGGTGCAGAGCCGGGAGGGCGATGTCGCCCTGCTGCGGACTCGTGGAGCGGGCATCGGCAGACTGCTGCGGCTGTACGCGCTGGAAAGCGCCGTAATTACCTCGTTCGCCGTGGCCGCAGCCCCGTTCATAGCCATGGGGATGATCGCCCTGGCGGGCAAACTCCCATATTTTCAACCCATCACCGGGGGCGCAGCCCTGCCGGTGGCGCTTTCGTGGGAGCCGTTCGCTGTGGCCGCCGGGGTGGGCGCGGTGTGCCTGGGTATATACGTCATACCCGCCCTGTTAGGAGCCCGGTCGGGGCTGGTAGACCACAGGCTGAAGGCTTCCCGACCGGCAACGGTCCCGTTCTGCCAGCGCTACTACGTCGACGTCGGCTTCCTGGTAATTGGAGGCCTGGTGTTCTGGGAGTTGCAGTCGCGCGGCAACTTGGCCGCTGGTGGCCTCTTCCGCGACGCCGAGGTGAACGAGGCGCTGCTGTTCGCACCGGTGTTGTTCCTCGTTGCCGTCGCGCTCATTTTCATGCGGTTCTTCCTCCTGGTGGTGAAGTTCTTCGGGGGAGAGTCGCTCGGGCTTTTGCACCTTGTGGTCGTAGTAACGGTGGTTTCACTTGGTCTGAGCCTCGTCCTGGACGCGATGTTGGACGATCTACAGTCGCGCTGGATCCCCCAACTGGTGCTGGGACTGGGTTTTGGCGCCGCCTACTGGTGGACCCAATCCGCCATCGAGACCGGTCTCCGTCGTGCGCCGTTTCACCTGGTTGTCGGGCTTGCTATTCAGGGGGCACTGGTCGGCCTGTACATATGGCAGGACCCGTTCCAGGGTGGCGACCCGTTCAACGTTGCCAGGGCCTCGGCAATAGCGACGGTGCCCGCCCAGGTGC
>CAUZIR010000194.1:0-3886 GCA_963579815.1 Dehalococcoidia bacterium | reverse complement strand
CGACGATATTCCCATTGTGAGGGTGAGTGCCCTCAGTGCCCTTGAGGCGCCGGAAGACCAGCTCGGCAGAGACTCCGAGTGGGGCGGCAAGATTTGGGAGCTTATGGACGCGGTGGACTCTTACATCCCCGTGCCGGATAGGCCCAAGGAGCTTCCGTTCCTCATGCCCGTCGAAGATGTCTTCGGCATTAAGGGTCGCGGAACTGTGGTAACTGGCCGTATTGAGCAGGGCATTGTTAGCCCTGGCGACACGGTGGAGATTGTGGGCATACGCGACACCTGGGAAACGGTTGTCACCGGTGTGGAGATGTTCCATAAGACGCTGGACGAAGGCGAACCTGGCGACGCCGTCGGTCTGCTGCTGAGAGGCGTCGAGCGAGAGGATATTGAGCGCGGCCAGGTTCTGGCTAAGCCCAAGTCCATCACGCCCCATATGGAGGCAGAGGCCCAAGTCTACGTCCTGAGTAAGGACGAGGGCGGACGGCATACGCCGTTCTTCAACGGCTACAAGCCTCAGTTCTACATTCGAACCACCGACGTGACGGGCGAAATTGAACTGCCCGAAGGCGTTGAGATGGTGATGCCTGGCGACAACATCGAGATGAAGGTAAAGCTCATCCAGCCAATTGCGATGGACGAGCAACTTCGTTTCGCGGTGCGCGAGGGCGGCCGGACGGTCGGTTCGGGCGTCATTACCAAGATACTCAAGTAGACCCCTGGCAAACGGGTTAGGGGGAAACAATGGCAAAAAAGGGAGACGCGCGCGGCGTCATCAACCTTGGTTGTGATGAGTGCCGAGAGCGCACTTACCACAGCAGTAAGAACCGGCGGAACGATCCGCAGCGACTGGAACTGAATAAGTTCTGCCCGCGTTGCCGCCGGCACACCCTGCACAGGGAAATCAGGTAACAATATGGCAAGAAGCCAGGGAGTTCCCCGGCGCGTCGATAACGAGTCGACGCGCCGGGCCTTCAGCTTTAAGTTCTTCGGAGAGGTCTACTCCGAGCTAAGACGGGTCACCTGGCCCACCCGAGAAGAGACTACGAGACTCACCATTATGGTGCTGGCCGTTGCCGCTGCCGTGGGCGTGTTTTTGGGCCTGGTGGATATCGGCTTCTCTCGGCTAATCAGCGTAATTCTGGGCAACTAAATACACATGAGTGCACAGAGTGAGACACAGACTACCGAAGAATCTAACCCGCGCTGGTACATCGTGCACGCCTACTCCGGACAGGAGGAGCGTGTTCAGAGAAACCTTGAACTACGTATTGAGACGATGGACATCTCTAACAAGATCTTCGAAGTGGTAGTTCCCACTGAAGAAGAGATTGAGATAAAAGACGGCCAGCGCGTCCCGGTGCCCAAGAAAGTCTTCCCGGGCTACATCATGGTCAAGATGATGATGGACGACGAGAGCTGGCACGTTGTCCGCAATACGCCCGGTGTCACCGGATTTGTTTCGGCAGAAGACGAGAATGAAAAGCGGGCCAAGCCGGTTCCGCTCGAAGATCATGAAGTCAAAAGCATCCTCCAGCAGATGGAGTCTGCGACGCCTCGCGTCCGGGTGGGCTTCTCCAAGGGCCAGGTAGTGAGAATTACCGACGGTCCGTTTGTGGACTTTATGGGCAGCGTGGACGAAGTCTATGTTGACCGCGCCAAGGTAAAAGTACTGGTCTCTTTCTTCGGTCGCGAGACACCAGTTGAACTCGACTTCTTACAGATCGAGCGTTCGTAGAAAGCAGAGACTCTCAAATTGGCTAAAAAAGTTAAGACAGTTCTGAAGCTCCAGATTGAGGGCGGCAAGGCGAGCCCTGCACCCCCAATTGGCCCGGCTCTCGGTCAGCACGGCGTCAACATTATGGGCTTCGTTAAGGAGTACAACGAAAAGACGTCCTCCAAGGTCGGGTCCATAATCCCGGTCGAATTGACCGTCTACGAAGACCGCTCCTTCAGCTTTATACTAAAAACCCCCCCGGCGGCAGACCTGCTGCGCAAAGCAGCCGGTGTCGAGAAGGGTTCCGGACAGCCGAATCGTGACAAGGTTGGCAAGGTGCCGGCGTCGAAGATTCGCGAGATTGCTGAAATAAAGATGGCGGACCTGAATGCTGCGGACGTGGATGGCGCGATTAAGATCGTGTCCGGAACGGCCAGGAGCATGGGTATCGATATCGACTGGAATCAGAACTAGGAGAGCCCCTTGGCTACGCACGGAAAAAGATATAACAACGCAGCGGTCGCCATAGACCGCGAGGCGCTCTACTCACCCGAAGAAGCGGTGAAGATGGTTAAGGCGTCGGCCACTTCGAAGTTCGACGAGACCATTGAGCTTCACGTGCGCACCGGGGCGGACCCGCGACATGCCGACCAGCAGGTCCGGGGCGTTGCCGCATTGCCACACGGTTCGGGCAAGAAGGTGCGCATCACCGTTTTCGCCCAGGGTGAGGGAATTGCCAATGCCCAGAACGCCGGAGCCGACTTTATAGGCGACGACGTGCTCATTAAGAAGATCCAGGAAGAGGGATGGAGCGACTTTGATGTCTCCATCGCCACGCCGGACATGATGGGCAAAGTTAGCAAGCTCGGTAAGGTGTTGGGACGCAAGGGCCTGATGCCCAACCCTAGAACCGGCACTGTCGTTTCCACCGAAGATATTGGCCGGGCGGTCGACGAGGCTCGCAAGGGCAGGGTCGAGTTCCGACTGGACCGAACCTCGATAATGCACGTTGCCATTGGCAAGGCGAGCTTCGAGGTAGCCCAACTCACCGACAACCTGACCTCGGTAATGGATCATGTGATGCGTGCGCGGCCGTCGGGCGTGAAGGGCGAGTTCCTTCGGTCGGCGTTCCTGACTTCCACAATGGGCCCCAGCGTCCCTGTGGATATTGCAGCCTTGGGCGGCCTTGAGCTAGACTAAGAAACAGAATATAGACGCCTGAGACAGCCGGTTCCGAACCCGACCGCAGCATGGTAAAGCGCGGTAAAGGGGCGGATTAAAAACACCTGCCGAGGCACACGCCCAAGGGTTGCCGTCCGCGAACAGCGGACCTGGCCCCGAGCATGTGTCTCGGGGCTATTTTTTTGCCACACGAAAAGACCTAGAGAAAGCCTATGCCTACAGCCAAAAAAGAACAGGACATATCGTCGCTGGAAAAGCGCATATCAGAGAGCACCATTGCTATCGCCACCGACTACACCGGTATGACGGTGACCGACATGACGACACTGCGGCGCTCTCTCCGCGGACAGGGCGTCGACTTCCGGGTCGTGAAAAACACCCTTACCTACAGGGCTGCCGAGGCGGCAGGTAAACCCGAGCTAAAGGACGTCGTGAAGGGGCCCACCGGGGTCGCTTTCGGCTACGGAGAGGTCACGGAGTCTGCGAAGGCACTGACCGAGTTCATCCGGGAGACGCGTAGCGCCCTGAAGGTACGCGGTGCGGTTATGGGTAACCGCATTCTTAACCCGGCCGAGGTCGAGGCGCTCGGGAAGCTCCCGACCAAGAATGTGCTTATTGCGAAACTGGCTGGCCAGTTGCAGGGTGGCATTACCGGGTTGGTTTACGTACTGAGTGCGCCCATTTCGGGGCTCGCGAGAGTACTGCAGGCCCACGTCGATGCCAGCCCCGCGCCAGAGCCGGAGCCGGTTGTAGAGGCAACGCCAGAGGCCAGCGCTGAGCCCGAGGCCGCTTCTGAAGAGGCTGCCCCCGAAGCTGCCGCTGAAGAGGCAGCTGGGACCGGCGATGCAGAGCCCGCCGCCGAGGCGCCTGCTGAAGAAAACAAAGACGAGGACTCGTAAGAACCCTCCGAAGAGAACTGACCGCAAGCAAATAATTCAAGCAATAAGTGCTTGACCACCCAGTGAAGGGGAATAAGTAAATGACAAAAGC
>CAUZIR010000193.1:0-3900 GCA_963579815.1 Dehalococcoidia bacterium | reverse complement strand
CCCACAAACCCGCCTCGGAAATTAACCTGACGGCCAAACCACCGAGAGCCCGGGCCTATAACCCCATTTCCAACTACTACAAGTGCAAGGATGGGCGCTGGCTCATGCTGGCCAACCTGGAGGCGGACCGGTACTGGCCCGCTTTCGCCGAGGCCATCGGACTGGGGCGTCTCGTAAAAGACCCCAAGTTCGTCAACACCGAGGCCAGGGCGGCCAACAACGAAGAGCTAATTCGCATACTCGACGAGACGTTCGCGACGAAAACGTTCCAGCAGTGGGACGAGGTACTCGCCAGGAGCCCGGACCAGATCTACGCTCCGGTGCAGCGGCTCATGGAGCTATGGGACGACCCGCAGGTGCAGGCTAACGGGTACATAGTCGAGGTCGATCACCCGACCCTGGGTACCGTGAAGCTGGCGAATCACCCCATTGGCTACAGTGAGACTCCCGCATCTATCAGGAGCCTGGCGCCGGAGATAGGCCAGCACACCGAAGAGGTGCTGCTGGAGCACGGCTATAGCTGGGACGACATCGCCGCCCTGCAAGACGAGGGCGTGATTCTCTAGCCTTCAGAATTCGGGAGCCAGGCCCGGGAGTCGGCCCACCCTAACGTCCGGGCACGATGGACTAGTAGCCGGGCATGACGGGCGCCAGTAACCCTCCATCGACGGGCAGGGCCGTCCCGGTGACCCACTGGGCGTCGTCGGAAGCGAAGAACACCGCCGCCCGGCCGATGTCCCGCGGCAGTCCCAGGCGGGGCAGAGGTGTCATGCGGTCGGCCAGTTCGACCTGGTCGGGCGTAAGTGCGTCCTGGATGGCGGTTTCTATGTATCCGGGGCAGATGGTGTTCGCGGTGACGCCATCGCTCGCCGCCTCCACAGCCGTGTCCCTGGTCATGTTCAGCACGCCCGCCTTGGCCGATGCGTAGGCTGGTCCGCCGCCGCCGCCGAACGAGTGTACGGACGCGATGTTGATGACGCGCCCTGCTGGCGATTTCCGCAGGTGCGGCAGTGCGTACTTAACGCCCAGAAAAACGCCCTTGAGGTTGATGCCGATGAGGCGGTCCCAGTCTTCAGAGGCGGTATCGACAGCGCCCGTGTCGAAGTAGATGCCGGCGTTGTTTACCAGGATGTCCAGGCGGCCGAAGCGGTCGATCGCCGCTTGTACGAGGTCGCTGACCTGGCTTTCGGCCGAGACGTCGGCGGCGACGAAGATGGCCTCACCCCCGAGCTTCTCTATTTCGGCCACTGTGGGAGTGGTCGTGTCTTGCTCGTGGTATTTGCCCTGTTTGGGCACCTCAGTGATGTCTGAGACGACAACCTTTGCGCCCTCTTGCGCTAATTCCAGGGCAATTCCCCGGCCGATGCCGGAGCTGGCACCGGTAACAATTGCTACTCTGCCTTTCAGTTTCATGCAGGGCTCCCGTTTCTCTAATGCTTCAGCTATTGGGCTGTGATGCCGCCGTCTATGACGACCTCGGCTCCGGTTATGTATGAGGCCTCGTCGGACGCCAGGAAGAGTATGGGCCCGGCGATTTCGCTCGATTGTGCAAGGCGCTGGATAGGCACTCGGGGTATCCGTGGGTCGGGGGAGCCGTCGGCCATTATCTCGGAGACCACTCTTCGGGCTAGAGGCGTGTCGGTGTAGCCGGGGTGGACGGAGTTGACCCGGATGTTTTCGGCGGCGTACTGGATGGCGGCAGACTTGGTGAAGCTGCGACTCGCGCCCTTTGCGGCTGAGTAGGCGGTACCGTGCGAGCCGCCTACGAGGGCGTCTATGGAGGACACGACGACCACGGAGCCGCCGCCCGCCTTACGCATATGAGGGATGGCGTGTTTGGTGCCCAGAAAGACGCCCTTTGCGTGCACGGCCATCATGCCGTCCCATTCTTCGGCGGCTGTGTTTTCCACGGTTCCGGCCGTCGCGGTTCCGGCGCAGTGGACGAGTATGTCCAGTCGGCCGTATGCGGAGATGGCGGCGGCTATGGCCCGCTCCCACTGCTCTTCTTCGGTTACGTTGAGCGGCACGAAGACCGCCCCACCAGCGGTGCCCTCAGATTCGATCTGGGCCGCAGTTGTTTCGCCTCGCTCGGTGTCGAGGTCGGTCACCACCACTTTCGCCCCCTCACGAGCGAACAGTCGCGCGCTGGCGCCTCCAATGCCCATTACTTCGCCCTCAATGCCGGTCGCAGCACCGGTAATAAGAGCTACCTTGCCTTCCAGTCTTAATGCGCACATTTGTCTACTCCGATCTCACGGCCAATCCGATCGCACTGGCAGATGGAATGGCTGTTATAAGGAAATGGCGTTTAAAAGTGGTCCTTTTGGGACCGGCCGAGGCCATGTTAGCAGGGCATTGCCGAGCGATAACCTGATATTAAAGCGACCGCTTCGGCCTATTTGAGCTAGAAGACGCAGGGCGATGATCTCAATAGTTTGTGAAGGGATTCTCATACTGGGTAGATTTTGCTAAGCGCCCACTCTATAATGGCCCCGCGCTTCAGGGGTGCCCTTTCCAGATAAGGCGGTGTCTGTTGAGGGGATGACTGGAGAAACCAGCCACCTCACATTTGATGTTCCAAGTGTCGGCTCCGCAACGCGTAAGCCCCCTGCCCTTGCCAGCCACAATATGGTTGACGCGTCAGGGAGCATTTTGTTTTTAGGACATATCTGGGGCCGTCGCTCCTAAGGAGTGGTATTTAATGGCTGAAAGATTGCTTGAGGTCAACGACCTCGCAACCTATTTCTTCACTGCTGATGGGGTGGTGAAGGCCGTCGATGGCGTCAGCTACCACGTTGACGAACGAGAGACTATCGCCATCGTGGGTGAGTCGGGATCCGGCAAGAGCGTTAGCGCCCTGTCGGTGATGCGGCTCGTGGCGAGTCCTCCCGGTCGTGTGGTGCATGGCGAGATCAAGTTCGAAGGCAACGATCTGCTCAAGTTGTCCGATTCGGATATGCGAAATATTCGCGGCAACGAAATCGCGATGGTCTTCCAAGAGCCGATGACGTCGCTGAACCCGGTGCTGACCATTGGGTACCAGCTGACCGAGGCGCTCCAGCTGCACCTCGACATGAGTCGGAAGGAAGCTAACGACCGGGCGGCTAACCTGCTTGAAATGGTCGGCATTCCCGACTCGGCGAGGCGTCTGAAGGACTACCCCCACCAGTTCAGTGGAGGTATGAGGCAGCGGGTCATGATCGCACTGGCGGTTAGCTGTAACCCGCGGCTGATCATCGCCGACGAACCCACTACGGCGCTCGACGTAACGATTCAGGCGCAGGTGCTTGAGGTGATGAAGGACCTGGCCAACGAGTTCGGTACGGCCATCGTCATAATCACCCACAACCTTGGCGTCGTGGCCAGGTACGCAGAGCGAGTAATCGTCATGTACGCCGGGCGCATTATCGAGAGCGGCACGGCGGCCGAGGTTTACCACGACCCCCAGCACCCGTACACGCTCGGCTTGCTCAAGTCTGTGCCGAGGCTGGACGAAGACAGGCCGGATAAACTCGAGGCTATTGAGGGCCTGCCGCCGCTGGTGGTGGACCTGCCCGATGCCTGCGCTTTCGCGCCGCGGTGCCCTTACGTAATAGATAAGTGCCACGAGAAGATGCCGGAACTGCTTGAGATCAAGCCCGCACACTGGGCCCGCTGCATTAGATCGGCGGAGTTGGGCGACCTGCAAAAGGCGAATAAGTAAACAAGCCGACTGCAGTTCGCGCCCGGCGCTGTAACGCTGCAGTTCATCCGTCAACGTGACAGGACTGAGGTTCAACCTCAGTATGAGAGGTGATAGATGGTGGAAGAAACCACAGTAGCTGACGAGACCACCGGGGCGAAGAACGCTCCGGCCTCAGCAGACTCCGGCCAGAGAGGCTCTGACTCCGACATTATTGT
>CAUZIR010000192.1:0-3902 GCA_963579815.1 Dehalococcoidia bacterium | reverse complement strand
AGTGGTCCCGGCCGATGAGCTTGCCCTGGCGAATGAAGAAGACCTCGACCCAGCTCTCGTTGCGCAGGGTCGCGGTGGCGATGACGTCCATGTTCTCCGACGACAGGTGCAGGACTTTTTGGCCCTCGTGCACGCTCTCTATTGCCGCCAGTTGATCTCTTAGTGCCGCAGCTCGCTCGAATTCAAGATTGTCAGACGCCGCCGTCATGTGCTTTTTGATCGATCTGGTGACCTTGTCGGTTCGCCCTTCCATGAACATGACGACCTGGTCTATTACTTCGGCGTAGCCGGGCTTGTCCACGACGCCTATGCACGGCCCCACACAGCGGTGAATGTGGTAGTCCAGGCACGGACGCTCATCGGTGCCAGTAATAGTCTTGGTGCAGGACCGGTAGGGGAACAGCTTCTTCAGCAGCGCCAGCGTGCGGCGCACGCTACCGGCGCTGGCGTAAGGCCCAAAATATCGCGATCCGTCGTCCCGGACCTTGCGGGTGATGTAGACCTGGGGAAAGTCCTCGGTAGTATCGATCTTAATGAACGGGTAGGACTTATCGTCTTTGAGCCTGGCGTTGAAGTGCGGCTTGTGCCGCTTTATCAGGTTGCTCTCAAGCAGGAACGCTTCCTGCTCGGACTCGGTGACGATGAACTCGAAGTCATCGACCAGCTTGACCATCCGGCGGATCTTGGGCGGCAGGTTGGCAGACTTCTGAAAGTACGACCGCACCCGGTTGCGCAGCACAGCCGCCTTGCCCACATACAGGACTTTGCCCCTGGCGTCCTTCATCAGGTACACCCCCGGGCGTGTGGGCACGGCGCTAAGGCGTTGGGGAAACTTGCCGGTAGACATGATCTACGCCGATTTTAGCCTGACGGGCAGGGGAGACGTCTATGCGGCGGCCTGCCGCGTTAGCCCCGCAGGCAAGAGCCTGGGTGTCCGAACTAGCGCAAAAGGAGCGTGAGCACCACGAGCGCGACCGCGAGTACCGCAGTGATAACCCCAATGTGGCGAAGCTCGACGCCTAAGTACGGGTAGACCGCTGCTGCCTCAGCACGGGCGGCGGCGCGGCCCCGACGGGAGGGCCGGGTGCTGGAAGCGACGCGAGCGGGTGCCCTCCCCGTGGTCACAGGCGTCTCAGGGGTCGCCTGACCAGCTACGGGAGCGTCTTGTGCGACAGAATCGGGGGCCGAAGCTTCGGGAGCTTCACCATCTGCTGCTTTGGGAGTTACGGCAGACTCGCCGGGCCCGGCATCGAACTGCTGCGTGCGGCCCTTGCCCCTGCGCTTGCGCCGGTTTAGCTGTGCCTGCCGGGAGGCGATTCGCTTTCCCTTGTCTGCCATCTAATCCCCCGTAGATCTCGTCAACCGGCCCTGGGGTGGGCCCGGTCGTACTCAGACCGAACGTGCTCACTGGTGAGGTGAGTATAAATTTGTGTCGTCGTAATGCTGGCGTGACCCAGCAACTCTTGCACGTGCCGCAGCGGGGCTCCTCCGTGGAGCAGGTGGGTGGCGAAGCTGTGCCTCAACGTGTGAGGGGTCAGCTTTTTGCCTATCCCGGCCTGCGCGGCGCGTCTCCTGAGTATAGTCCAAAAGCCCTGCCTAGTAAGCCGGCGGCCCCTGGCCCCGAGGAACAGCGCGCGACCCGCGCCATCGCCGACCAGGCCGGGCCGAGCATGCGTCAGATAATCGTCTACCGCATCGACCGCCCCTGGGTGGACCGGCACAAGGCGTTCTTTGCTACCTTTACCGAAGGCCCGTGCCGTTCCCGCGTCCAGATCCACGTCGTTAATGTTCAGTCCGACCAGTTCTCCTACCCGCAGGCCGGTGGCATACATCAGTTCCAGCATCGCCCTATCTCGGACCTCGGGGGGCTTGTCGCCCTCGGGCGAGTCCAGTAACTGGTCCATCTCGGCTTCCGAGAGCGCGTCGGGGAGCGACCGCCCCAAACGAGGGGCCGAGATGTTCTCTGTCGGGTCTTTCTCGACCGTGCCCTCGTCCAGCAGGAAGCCAAAGTACGACTTCATCGACGCGATCTTCCTCGCCCGCGTCGTATCGCTAAAGCCCTTCTCGGACAGGTGCAGTACGTACGCAGCCGCCACCGACTCGCCCACACGCTCCCATCGGGTCAAAGAAGGACCCCGGGAACGGCCTGATGAATCACCGGCCTTGCCTACCTTTCCCACGAGGACACCGGCCCTGCTCAGGAACTGTGCGAGTTGAACGAGGTCGGTCCGGTAGGCCAACAGGGTGTTCGGAGAAACCCCTCGTTCAACCCGCATATGGGCAAGGAACGAATCCATCGAATCTCGAACGGTCGTCGCGCGCTGCGGCATAGCCTCCACCTCGCCACTAATTTTGCCGGACTGTGTAATCGGCTTCGAGGCAACTTAGGGCGCAATGTTGACGTGTTTTGTCTAGACTAGCCCCCCGGTGCTGCTGTGCTGCTTTTGACACTTTCGTTTTGACACCCACTTTTTGGCTCCCTGATTTTGACACTGGGGACAATCGAACCCTAGAATCGGCATGGCCTCTTTTAAGATCATCTTGATACTCAATCCCCAAAACCCGCAGAGCAAAGCTAACCCCGTTTGATCGAAATTTCTGTAGGTCCCAATCTCTTCGACCTTGGCGGCTTTGTCGTCGCCTGGCATGGGATATTCAGCTTCATCGGTGTGATCGTGGCTGTTTACCTTGTAGCGCGGTGGGCGCCGTTACGCGGCATCGACCCCGATTTAATCTACTCAATAGCGCTGTGGGCCGTCCTGGGCGGGTTCGTGGGTGCCCGGGTCGTCCATGTAATCGACAACTGGGACGTCTACGGAAGCAACCCCGCCCAGATAATCGCCATCTGGCAAGGTGGCATAGGTGTTTGGGGCGGCATCCTTGGTGGCTTCGCTGGCGGGATGATCTACCTCGTCATCATGCGGGTACCAAGGCCCCAATGGGGAATCGTGATGGACCTCACCGCACCGGCACTGCTGCTGGCTCAAACCATCGGCCGTTTGGGAGACTTCGCCAACGGTGAGCACTGCGCCAAGGCGGCCGACCACTTCCTGAGCATGACCTGGACTCACGCAGAATCGCTCGCTCGCCGCTGCATCAACGGCCACTCCTCTTCTGTCTCGTCGGTGAGCGCGGAACCGGTGATTCTCTACGAGATCATCTGGAACATGCTCGTCCTGTCAGTACTCTGGGTTATGAGGGGTCGGCTCAAGCCCAACGGGATGATCTGGGCGCTATACATCTCCCTGTACGCACTGGGCAGGTTCGCCATCAGCTTCGCGCGCGAAGACAAAATCTGGGCGGCCGGCATGCAGGAAGCGCACTTCATAGCGCTCGCAGTCCTGGCCATAGGCGTGCCACTGCTGGTCTACAAGGCCAGGTTGACCGAGCGGGTCGAATTGGAGCCTGCCGAAGCCGAAGCACCGTCGGTGCGAGGCACGCGGGCCCGTCGCCGGAGGCAGAAACGAGGCTAGCTCGCGGGCCGAAAGTCCACGACCTTAAGTTCCAGACGCCTTCTACCACCCCAGTCGTTTATATCGATGGTGTAGACGAGGTCTATCTCAGACCCCAATTCGGCCAGCCTCGGCCCCATGCCGAAGGCGATCGCTTCCAGGTCGGTACCACTCCCAGAAAGCCGCAGCTTCAGGTGTCCGTCGCCCCTACCCACGGTACGGGCATCCAACACCTGCACACCCCTGGTTATGAAGTTCGGTGCGGGGTTTCCCCGACCGAACGGTGCCATAGAATTTATAAATTCGAAGTTCGGGTGGTTGACGGCCGATAGCTCCAACTCGCAGTCGTACTCGATGGTATCGTCGGCGCCCGAGCCCGAGCCCTGCTCTGCAACCCGTTCAGCAAAGAGACGTTCGAAGTCACTGAGGTGGTGCTGCTCAAGCGTAAAC
>CAUZIR010000191.1:0-3904 GCA_963579815.1 Dehalococcoidia bacterium | reverse complement strand
TGCTCCCTTCTTGCCTGTTGTGTCCGGGTTTGATGTGTCTGGGATTGATGTGCCAGATATTGATATATCTGGCGGCGGATATGCGAATAGTTATCTCTGGTCCAGCGGCACGAAAACCCGGTCCATCTCACCGACGTACAGGAGTCGCGGCCGCAGCAAAATATTGTTCTCTAGCTGCTCCACCACCTGGGCGGTCCAACCGGGTATTCGACCCATGGCGAAAATGGGAATGTACAGCGATTCGGGAATTCCCAGAATCTGGTAGATCGCGCCCGACCAGAGGTCCACGTTCTGGGCGATGCCCCGGCGCGCATACGGTGCCATGGCGTCCACCACAGCGGTGAGTATGCCAAACCATTTGGGGTCGCCTCGGCGCTCGCTCAGCCGCTTGGCGTCTTCCTTTAGGTGTTTGGCTCTCGGGTCTTCCGTGCGGTAGACCCGGTGACCGAAGCCCACTATCACCTGTTTGTTTTTCAGCCGGTCGGCGACGTACTGGTGCGCCTTGTCCTCAGACCCAATCTCCAGCGCCATCTTCATGACGCCCTCGGCGGCGCCGCCGTGGGAGGGGCCTTTCAGCACCGCGATGCCAGCGGTCACCGCGCAGTGCACGTCGGCCTTGGTAGATGCGGCGATACGGGCGGCGAACGAGGAGGCGTTAATGCCGTGCTCGGCGTGCAGGACGAAGTCTTTATCAATAATGGCAGCGTCTTGCGGGTCCGGCTCCTCCCCGAAGAGCATGTACAAGAAATTGGCCGCGTGGCTCAGGTCAGACCTGGGCGCGACCGGCTCTTTATCTTGCATGATGCGGGCATGTGCCGCGACCACGGTGGGCACTAGGGCGGTGAGGGCAATGCCCTTGCGAACTGTCGCCTCGGTGGATATGTCAGAGGCTTCGGCATCAGGGCCTGCGCTGGCCGAAATGACCGTTCTCAGCACGTCCATTGGGTGGGCAGAAGCGGTCAGACGAATTATGTCCAGCAGGTCGCTGGACAACTCACGGTTGGCCGACAACTGGCCATCGAACTTCGCCAACTGGGCACTGTTGGGCAACTCGCCGTAGAGGAGCAGATAGGCCGTCTCCTCAAAGGTCGAGTTCTGGGCCAAATCGTTAATGTTAAAGCCGCGGTAAAGGAGTTTGCCCTCCTTACCGTCAATGAAGCTGGAATGAGTCCTGTCGATGTAGACGTCCCTGAGGCCTCGCCTGATCTCGACTTTCTTCTCCCCGGTCATGGGCTCCTTTCCGAGCCACAGCGACTACCACATTGGATGGGCCGACCGGCCACATCCTGAGGTGTGTCGAAGTGCTGGACTGAACTAAGAGGGTTCGAGGCCGCCTCGCGGCCTGCACTGAAGAGATCACAGAGCCTGTCCGGAACTCACTCACGGGCTCGGTCATTCTAACACCGCAACGCTATATAGTCAAGGTCGCCATTCAGCTTGAATGCCTGTGGCACGCGGTAAACGGACGTATCCACCCGTCTGCACAGGGTACATGTACCTGCACGAATCGAACCGTTATTTCTTTCACAAGCCGTTGACGACGCCCAGAGCCGTACATACAATAACGGCGGTTTGAGTAGCCATGAAAAGCCCTCCTCTCCGGTCGCTGTAAAGCACCCGGTCGAGTCAGGCGGGGTCAGCAATGGAGCGGATTAGAATCTGAATGGCGGCCAGTCCCACGCAGGTCCCTGAAGTAGTCGTGCTGCGCCTGCCCCTCTATGTGAGGGCGCTGACGCAGATGCGCGACGACGGCACGTCGGTAGTCAGTTCACAGCAACTGGGCTCCCGCCTGCAGATGACGCCCGCTCAGATCCGCAAAGACCTCAGCTACTTCGGGCGGTTCGGCAAACAGGGCCGCGGCTACAACGTCGAGTCTTTGCTGCAAGAGCTGGGCCAGATCCTCGGCCTGGACCGGCGCTGGCCCGCCTGCCTCGTTGGCGTCGGCAGACTGGGCAGGGCCATCATCAACTACCCCGGCTTCGCCCCCGAAGGCTTCCACATCCTGGCGGCTTTCGATAGCGACGACGACCAGGTCGGAGACACCGTCGGCGGTCTCGATGTCCGGCCCATGGCGCTCTTAAAGGACACGCTCAAACGAGAGCGCATCGCCATCGCCATCGTGGCAGTGCCCGCCCACGAGGCACAGACGGTCATCGACGACCTCGTCGAGTGTGACGTCAAGGGAATACTGAACTACGCGCCGGTGGCCCCTCAGGTGCCAATGAGCGTGGTCCTGCGTAACATCGACCCCGTGCTCTCCCTGCAGTCCATGACCTACTACCTGCTGGACGAGGACTACGAAACGTAAGCTACCTGGGTAACAAACCGTAAATGCGAAGGGCCCGCCAGTTGGCGGGCCCTTTTTTATTGCCTTCGGTTTACGCGACCAGTTAAGACGGCCCCTGAGAAGCGGCCTCGCCCCTCGCTGTGCGGCGGCGTCTGCGGCTCGCCACAACTATGCGGGCGCGTGAGCGGTGCATGGCCTTGACCGCTCGTGCCAGGTCCATCTGGGTGTCGGCTGTCGCCACCCTCTCCTCGGCCCGTTTGAGAGCCGCCTCGGCGCGCTCAATGTCGATGTCATCGGCCTGCTCGGCGGTGTCCGCCAGGACGGTTACGTGGTTGCCGATGACTTCCAAGAAGCCGCCCGACACCACGATGGCAGACTGGTCTCCGTCCTGCGTAATACGCAACTCACCAGGCGCAAGCGTCGTCAGCAGCGGCGCGTGGCTGGGTAGAATTCCCAGCTCCCCGGCGGTACCCGGCGCAACGACGCTCTGCACCTCTTCGGAATACATGAGGCGCTCGGCGGTGACTATGTCTAGTTGAAGGTTGGCCAACAGACTACTGCTCCATCGCCTTCATTTTTTCTGCCTTTTCGACAGCCTCGTCAATTGTCCCCACCATGTACAGCGACTGCTCGGGCAGGGCGTCGTGCTTGCCTTCGAGGATTTCTTTGAAACCTCTCACTGTTTCCCGCACGGGCACGTAGCGGCCCTTCTGACCGGTGAAGGCCTCGGCCACGAACATGGGCTGTGACAGGAACCTCTGAATCTTGCGGGCCCGGGCAACAGTCTGGCGGTCCTCTTCAGACAGCTCCTCGATGCCGAGAATGGCGATGATGTCCTGCAAGTCACGGTAGCGCTGCAGCACCTGCTGCACGGCGCGAGCCACATCGTAATGTTCTTGCCCAACCACGCCTGGCTCCATGATGCGGGAGTTGGAAGTCAGGGGGTCCACCGCCGGGTACAGACCCTGCTCGGCAATTGACCGCTCCAGTGCCACGACCGCATCCAGGTGACCAAAAGTAGTGACGATACCGGGGTCGGTATAGTCGTCCGCCGGTACGTAGATGGCCTGGAAAGACGTAATCGACCCATCTTTCGAAGAAGTTATGCGTTCTTCCAGGTCGCCCATCTCCGTGCCGAGCGTGGGCTGATAGCCAACGGCAGACGGCATGCGTCCCAGCAGCGCCGAGACCTCCATACCGGCCAGGATGTAACGGTAAATGTTGTCGACAAAAAGCAGCACGTCCTGGTTGCGCTCTTCCTTGAAGTACTCGGCCATGGTCAGGCCCGTGAGCGCCACCCGGGCTCGAATGCCGGGCGGCTCATTCATCTGTCCGAACACCAGCACCGTGCTCTTGAGAACGCCGGACTCCTGCATTTCACGCCACAGGTCGTTACCCTCGCGAGAGCGCTCACCCACGCCAGCGAACACCGAAACACCCTCGTGCTCGGTACCAATGTTGCGGATAAGCTCCTGGATAATGACCGTCTTGCCAACCCCGGCACCGCCATACAAGCCAATCTTGCCGCCCTTGGTGAACGGCGTTATCAGGTCCATGACCTTTACGCCGGTCTCCAGAACTTCAATCTTCGTGGATTGCTCATCGAAAGCGGGGGGC
>CAUZIR010000190.1:0-3935 GCA_963579815.1 Dehalococcoidia bacterium | reverse complement strand
AGCCAGCCGCCATTTCTCAGGGAAGCGTGCATGTCTTTGAGCACCTTGGCAGGCTTTGCCACGTCGCTAAGCAAGAACGCGGCCAGAGCGCCATCAATCGTCTCTTTGCCCAGAGCGACCTTCGCCTCTTTGGAGAGCACCGTCTCAACATTGCCCAGTCGCACTTCATCCGCTGCCTCGCGCACTGCGTCGAGCATCTCCTGGTGGATGTCGAGGGCGAACACCTTGCCGTCAAACGTGAACTTGGCCAGCGGAATGGTGAAATAGCCGGGTCCGCAGCCCATGTCCGCTACCTCCTGGTAGGGCATCAGGGGTAGAAACGACATCACCCGGTGGGTATCGAGTGAGTCCGCCCTGTCTTTAGCTAGCAGGGCCTCTTTAACAGCGGGGTCGTATTTCTTAACCATGTTCTTCTCTTATCGTTTTCGTTGCTCTGGGCCAGCGAAAAACGCCCTGATACCGAGTTGGCGTTCGCGCGCTGGCGCTGGAGTCGAATTTCGGCCGATACTTTTCGGGCCGCTCAGCCTATTTAAAGGACCCGGAAATGGAGCCGTCCAAAGGGTTCACCGGGACGGCCTCATTACGGCCTAGTCGCGACAATCGCCTCGGCCAAGTCAATATCTCCAGTATACAGCGCCCTTCCCACAACAGTCCCCTCGACACCCAGCCTGGCGAGCCTGGTGAGATGGTCCACCGAGGCGATGCCACCGGCGGCGATGACGGCAACGGCGGTCTGGCCGACAAGCTCTTCGACCGCCCCGTAGTTGGGCTCGGTCAATGTGCCGTCCCTGGCCACGTCTGTGTACATGACGCGCTGGACGCCGAGTCGCTCCATTGCAGAAACGAGTTCGCCAACTTTCGTGCCGCCGGACTCGGTCCACCCGGACACGACGACCTCCCCGTCCCGGGCATCCACGCTCACCAGCAGCCCGTCCGGCCCCACCGCTTCGAGCATCTGTGCGGCCAGGGACGGATCGGTGGCAGCGGTACCCACCATTACCCGGTCCACACCCAGGTTCAATGCCTCGCGGGCCAAGGCCGGGGTCCGAATGCCTCCGCCCAGTTGCACGGGCACATCGACGGCGGCCACTATGCGGGCGACCGCGTCCATGTTCACAGGTGACCCCGTGCGAGCACCGTCGAGGTCTACTACGTGGATACGCTCGGCCCCAATTGCCGCCCACTGGCGGGCGACACCTTCAGGGTCTTCGGAGTACACCGTCTCTTTGGCGAAGTCGCCCTGCATCAGCCGCACGCAGCGGCCTCTCATCAGGTCTATCGCCGGTATTACCTGCATTAAACGCGTCCTACAAAATCTATGAATCGGCGATAAAGGTCGAGCCCCACCTCGCCGCTTTTTTCCGGGTGGAACTGGACTGCGACGAGGGCCCGGCGGGCAACCGCACTGCAGAACTCCACGCCGTACTCGGTGGTTCCGGCCACCATGCTCGGGTCGGCCGGGTCGGCGTAGTAGCTGTGCACAAAATAAAAATGCGTGCCGTCGATGACGCCTGCTAGAACCTCGTGATCGTCGCGAATATCGACGCTGTTCCAGCCCATGTGCGGTATCTTCTGACCGGTCGGGAGTTTGCGTGTCCGGCCGGGAATAATCCCGAGCCCGGCTTCAACCCCTTCGTCGGAACTGTCCATCAAAAGTTGCAGCCCCAGGCAGACGCCGAAGAACGGCCGGTCTGCGGCAATGAAATCGGTTATCGGTCCTACAAGCCCTCTCTCTTTAAGCGCTCGCATAGACGAGTCATTCGCTCCCTGGCCGGGGAATACGAGGGCGTCCGCTCGTTCGATATCCCGGGCGTCGGAGGTCACCAGCGTTTCCGCGCCTGCCGCCTCCAGTGCCTTGGCCACGCTGCGCAGGTTCCCCGCGCGATAGTCGACTATGGCCACGCGCACTGTTTTACTCAATTGGCTCGCTCTCTCATTGCCGGGGTTCTGGCACTGCTAGGGCTCAGGCCTGATCGTCCGTCTTGGGTTCGCCCTTTGGAGGCTCACCCGTCGTGAGTTCAAAAGGCAGCGCCCTGTCCTCATACCTGGCCAGCACGAAAAGCAGGTCCGACATGCGATTCACGAATCGCAGGACGTTGTCATTGGGCAACCGGTCGGCCTCTTTCAGCGCGACGATACGTCGTTCAGCAGTTCGGCACATCGTCCGGGCCACGTCGATGACCGCAGAAGCGGGAGACGCGCCAGGAACGATGAACGCTCGGGGAAGTTCTACCTCGGCCTTGAGGACGTCGATCCGAACCTCCAATTCATCGACCATTTCAGCTCGAATCGCACCGACCTGCTTTTCCAAGTGAACCCTGTTCTCCGGTGCGGTCGCCAGTTCAGAGGCGACATGTAATAGCTCCTTTTGGGCCGTCAGTAGAGTGTCCTTCACCCGGTCGGAGTTCGACAGCGCCCGGCCGAGGCCCATCATCGAGACCGCCTCGTCTATGGTTCCGTACGCCTCTGTCGCCAGGTCGGCCTTCGACACCCGGCCTCCGAACAGAAGGCCCGTCTCACCGGCGTCCCCGGAACGTGTATACACCCTTGGACTGGACACCCAATCATCTTAAGCCACCGGCCGTCTTAAGACCTGCCCAATAGCCCGAACAAAAGGCGCAAAACGGGCCCCGGTCTACTAGGAAAGACCGGGGCCCTGTTGCTTGCTCGTACCGACCCTTTTGGGGCCGGCAAGTTACCTGATTAGTTTTCCGAGATCTTGATTTCGAGTCGCTTGCTACGGGCAGCCTCACTCTTTGGCAGCGTGACGGAGATGACTCCGTGCTCATACGTAGACTCGGCTTTTTCCGCGTCAACGTAGTCCGGCAGCCTCACCGACCGCGCGAACCTGCCGCTGGGTCGCTCCCGCAGCATGTAGCCGGGTGACTCGGCCTTTTCGTCTTGCGTCGTCGAACCGGCAATCGTCAGCACGCTGTCATCGACCGTAACTTCAATGTCCTTCGGGTCCAGCCCCGGCACCGAGGCGCGGATGACCACCTCGTCTTCTTCCCGGATCACGTCCAGCGGCAGAGCATAGGTAGCCACCTCGTCGCCGAGCCTCTGGGGGTCGCTGACGCTCGACGGACGATAGTAACGGCCGCTCCACATGCGTCCGAATGTGCCTTCTACTCTTCGCAGGTCGCCGAATGGGTCCCATCGTTTCAGAGTCATGCGTCTTCCTCCTCCGGAATCACTCTCTTGTGTTCGCGCTAGTAATTTCAGCTTGCGGACCGACCGCACTACTTATAGTTGTCAAACTACTAATCTTATGATTTTTGTATCAAGTCTCTTGATTTACTTGAAACAGCTATAATATGATCACGAAATTTAAGTAACCGGTATTTACACGAACTATGAGCGACTACTACAAAGCGCTGGGGGTCACGAAGAAATCCTCGGATAAAGACGTCAAGGCGGCATTTAGACGTCTTGCTCGCAAGCATCACCCCGACCTGAACCCCGGCGACGAGAAGGCCGAGCGCGAGTTCAAAAAGATCAACGAGGCCTACGAGGTTCTCTCCGTCAAAGAGAATCGAAAAAACTACGACCGGTACGGCGACAACTGGAAGCACGCCGACCGCCTGAATTCCGAAGGCGGACCCTTCACCCGGCACGCCAGTGGTTACGGCGGCGGTGGGGACATTTTCGGTGGCGACCTATCCGACTTTTTCGGTGGCTCGTCCCACTTCAGCGCCCGACGCGCACCCGCTGTTCAGAGGCTGGAAACGTCGGTAGAAGTCAGCCTCGAAGAGGCGTTCGCGGGGACCATCCGCAACGTCTCTCTCACCGGACAGGGCGGGCCCAGGACCATAGAGGTGAAAATTCCCGCCGGGGTGAAGACGGGCTCCACAGTGCGCATCTCTCCGTCCAAGCAGTTGCAGTTATTAATCCAAGTCACCGTGCAGCCGCACCCGCGATTCTCCCGCCGCAAGGAC
>CAUZIR010000189.1:0-3936 GCA_963579815.1 Dehalococcoidia bacterium | reverse complement strand
CTTGCCCACAGTGCGCCAGTGTGTTGAGTGGCCCGGGCCTCCATACACTGACACGCTACTTGACACTACGTACTTGCCAACGTTGCCTTTGAACGCCCGTATGGCCGCCCGCACGTCGTCGGGAACATAAGCCACGTTGTCGATCACCGCGTCGAACTGCCTGCCCTTGAGCACCTCGACGAAGCCGTCGTGATCGTTGCGATCACCGGCTATGTGATCAACATCGTCCCAGAAGTCCGGCCGCACGTTGCCCCTGGAAAAAATCGTGACGTCGTCGTCCCTTTCCAGCAGGCGCCGCACGGTTATTTTCCCAAAGTCCCTAGTGCCGCCGACAAATAGAACTTTCATATTGAGTGTGCCTCTTTAGTCTCGTCGCGATATCTAGTCGAAATTCATTCGCCGGTGATCGCCCAGCATGCGGCGTTGGCGCGGCGTGGCCTGCGCCAGCATCGCCTCGTCGAACTGGAACCGGTTCAGGTAAGGGGGAAAGCGCTGGGCGAACATACGGTCAGCGCACGCCACTTGCAACAAGTACCGGTTCTGGTTGCTGCTATTGGCCGTGCCCCGGTGCCACACCTCGCTGCGGTGAATAGTGGCGTCGCCCGCCTTCACCATCATGCTCTGCGCCGTCACGCCGTTCCAACTGGTGTCGCCGTTCGGCGCCCTGCCCGCCCGGTGGCTGCCCGGAATCACCTTGGTGGGACCCAGTTCCTCGTACAGGTCGTCCAAGTAAAAGTGAACCGTAGTTATGTAAATGGGCAGCCTCACGCGCTCGTCCGCCATTACGTCGGGGGGAAGCGTGAACGGCTGCCAGTCGGCGTGCAACTCCTGGTCGGGCCTGCCGGGGCCGGTAATCCAGCTGGTCATGGTTATGGCATGGCAGTCAGGGCCGTGCACAGCCTCCCATATCTCGATAATATCCGGCTTGTCGAGATAGCGCAAAAAGAACGGGTCCTGGTTAAAGCAACTGCTGATGTGTTTCTGGTAGAAGCCGTCGCCCTCGTCGGCGTCGCTGTCGCGGTCATAGCCCTCTTTCGCCGCGGCCAGTCCCTCCATGTGATCGCGCAGTTCGGCGATCTCGTCCGCGCCCAGCAGGCCAGGAAAATACACGATGCCGTCGCGTTCCAGCGCCTCAATCCTGCTCGACAGGTCCGGGTAGGCAACCAGGTCCACGGTCTCGGTCATATCGGTTCTCCTATTAATTGGACCAGCGCCATTAATCGAACCAGCCGGTCGATACCCTTACGGCGACCACCTACGCCGTCACGCGTTCCACCCCGGCAGACGACACGCTGCACTCCAGGTTCGTGCGGGTGGGCGTCTCTTCGGTTATGCGGGCTCTCAGCGTGACGGGCTCGTCGATAGGCGTCGGGCTCAGGTAGCGCACGTTGAGCGTGCCCGTCGCGTACCAGATCGGGCCACCCTCCCCTACCCCCCCCGGGGCAGACTCATAGCCACGGGCGATGGCCGTACAGACGCAGTGACAGTCTATGAGCGAGGCGATAGTGCCGCCGTAGAGAATGTGCTTCGGTCCGGCCATGAACATCGGGTCCGGCGTCCAGGTGCAGACAGAAAACCCACCCTCCCAGTGGCTCTTAAGCTGCAATCCATGATCGTTAAGAGATCCACGCCCCCGAACAAGGCCATTAGCGCATAAGGGCTCATCTAGCTCCCGTCGTGGGGCGTGGCGCGTTATGCAGTCAGTACGTACTGGGCAATGACCCAGTAAAAAATGCCTGTAGCCACCACCACTAACGCATGGAAAAACTCGTGGTACCCGAAATAGGCGGGCGCCAAATTTGGTCGCTTCAGGCCGTATATGAACGCCCCCACCGAGTAGGCGGCCCCTGCGGCCGCAACACCGGTGATCACCTGCCAGGGCTCACCGATTATCAGCTTGGGAATAGTCGCCAGGCCGACCCAACCCATGCCCATGTACAGCGCAACCCGTACCCACCGTGGGGTCGCCGGGCGCAGCACCGTGACAATCCAGCCAATCCCCGCCAGGGTCCATATGACCGACAGCAGGGGTATTCCCCATGCGTTGCCGAGCAGTTTGAGGCAAAAGGGTGTGTAAACCCCGGCAATGAACACGAAGATGGTCGCATGGTCTATCCGTCTGATCAAGTAACGGCGGTCCGACCACCTGGGCCAGAAGTGGTACAGCGAACTGGCACCAAAGAGCATTATTATGCAGACACTAAATATGGAAGCCGCGACCCATCCCCGTGGAGAGTCGGTAATAGACATGAGGTACCACATCGCCGCGGGCGAAAGCACAACTGCGGCAAGGTGAGAAACGCCACGCAAAATCGGCGGGCGTAGAGGCTGGGAAGCTAGCGAGGCTGTAGCTGGAGGCACTGTGTCCCCGTAGCGGTAAAAAGTGACGGCGGCGGTAGTAGCGCAGCCCGTCGGCCGGTAGACACTTTAAAGCATAGCAGACCGCCGCGGAACGAAAGGTGTCTTGACCGGCCCCGAACCGGTCCATACACTCCCGCCAATCCCGCGCACCTCTTTACACCCATACGGGCCAAGTCTCACCCATCTTACGGGCGGGCCAAGTTTCACCCATCTAACGGGAGCTGCAATGAAGAAAGGCCGAAATGAAGACTAAAGCTGCAATCCACGTCGAGACCAGGCAGCCATTAGTGATTGACCAGGTCGAAATACCCGACCCGCGCCCGGACCAGGTCATCGTAAAACTAACCTCTACAGGCGTCTGCCACTCGCAGCTTCACCAGATCTCCAGCCCAAAAACCGCGACGCCTTCAATTCTCGGCCACGAAGCCAGCGGCATAGTCACCCACGTCGGCTCAGACATCACCGACCTAACAGAGGGCGACCGGGCCATCGTTACCTGGGTATCGAAAGACCCCATCGTCGGCATACCCGAAGCCCCGCACTCTGGCATCACCTACAAGGGCGAAGACATCAACGAAGTGCTGGTGTACGCCTGGGCCGAAGACGTTCTCGCCCTCGGGGACTACGTCGTCCGTATCGATAAAGACGACCCTGGAGACGTCAGCTGCATCGTGGGCTGCGCTGTGCTTACCGGCGCGGGCGCGGTAATGAACACAGCGTCCGTGCGGCCTGGCGACACAGTGGCGGTGTTCGGCGTCGGCGGCGTAGGTCTATCGGCCGTGCAGATGGCGGCAATACTGGAAGCGAAAAAAGTGATAGCGGTTGACCTCGACGACCGCAAACTCGAGTTCGCCAAACAGTTCGGGGCCACACACCTCGTCAACGCGTCACACGGGGACCCGGTCGAGGCCATCAAGGATCTCACCGGTGGGGGCGTCGACTACGCCTTCGACACCATCGGCGTGCGGGCGACCACCGAACAGATCCTTTCCGCCGTCCGAGGCGGCGGGCCGGGCTCCGACAATCTCGGCGGCACCGCTGTACTCGTCGGCATACCGGGGTCTGAAATGACGATCGATCCGGGTCTGTTCGTCATGGGCCAGCGCCAGTTCCGGGGCAGCCTCGGTGCCGCCTACCCTGAACGAGACTTCGAGCTGTACCTGCGCTGGCACCGCGAGGGTAAGTTCCCGCTGGATAAGCTGATTACCCGGCGCTATACGCTCGACCAGATAAACGAGGCCTGCGACGCACTCAGGGCCGGGGAAATCCTCGGCCGCGCCATCATCGAGTTCTAGAGGGTTCTCGGCTCAGGGACCCGGTCACGGGCTCGGGGATTAGCGCTCAGGCCACGGCCGCGGGCTCGTACGGGCACGTCGGGTCCGCCGCCAGGTAGTTTCCCGTCAGCCCATACGCCCTGGCACGGCAGCCGCCGCAAACGCTGTTGAACGGGCACAACCCGCACTTGCCCTCCACCCGGGACGGGTCGCGCAGATCGGTGAAGACCCGGTGGTTGCGATAGGTCTCGACCAGCGAGTCGGTTCTCACGTTGCCGCAGTCAATTGGCAGGAACCCGCT
>CAUZIR010000188.1:0-3947 GCA_963579815.1 Dehalococcoidia bacterium | reverse complement strand
AAACGGAAAGAAGAGGAGAAGTCATACATGTCGAGGAAGGCTATCGGCGGTTGTAGCCCCAGTCAATAGGGGGAATGTGACGAGTGCGGGACCGTTTTCGCCAACGGCCGCATCAAAACGATTGCATGACTTTCATTGGAGACCCCAGATGCGAGTGAAGAGGTGGATGCCGGTGGCCGGGCTGCTGGTGGGATTGGCCGCTGCGGCATGCTCGGGTTCGGGCGACGCCGTGACGGTCGAGGCCCCGCCGACGCCGACTCTGACAGAGAGCTTCGAGGCGGCCCAGGGCTTCGCGCTGGGCATGATGGTCGGCGCCATGACGCTGGGCTCGGGCTCGACACACCTGCTGCGTTCGATATTCGTGGACAACTGGGAGGCGGCGATCATCGGCTCCAGCATCCTCGCCGTCATCGGCGGACTCATGCTGCCGCTACTCGTTTCGGACGGCCCGCACGACACGAAGGGTGCGAAGTTCAACCCTCGCTACTTGCTGGTGCTGTTCACAAATCGCGGCCTGCGGCTGACCCTGGTCGGCTACTTGGGCCACATGTGGGAGCTGTACGCGCTGTGGGCGTGGGTGGGGGCGTTCATGCTGGCAGTGGTGGGCCCCCGGCCTCTAATCGGCGACGGACTGGGGCTGGCGGCACTGGTGGCGTTCCTCGTCTTTGTTGCGGGCGCGGTCGGGAGCGTGGTCGCCGGGCTGGGCTCGGACCGCTACGGCAGAACGCTGGCGACCATTGTGCCCATGGTCATAAGCGGGAGCATCGCGTTCTTCATAGGTTTCATACCGTTCGAAATGACGGTGCTTATCGTGTTGATTTCGATGGTCTGGGGCGCGGCGGTGATTGCCGACTCGGCCCAGTTCTCCACAGCCGTCACCGAGCTTGCCGAACCGGAGTGCCGGGGCACCATTCTCACTTTTCAGACCGGCCAGGGATTCGCTTTGACGGTAATGAGCATTCGGCTTGTTCCCTGGCTGGTGGACGGCCCCGGCTGGGGGGGTGGCCTTCGCTGTGCTGAGCATCGGTCCCGTCATCGGCACAGTGGCCATGCTGCGCCTGCGGTCGCTGCCGGAAGCAAAGCAACTGGCAGGGGGCCGACGCTAGGGGTACTGGCCGCCAAATTGCGGTAACATCGGCGTCATCTGGTACTGGCCAATTCGAGGCAAATGGGGGAGACGCTGCGATGCTTGACCTGATCATTCGCGGGGGGACTGCCGTTACACCCGTGGGAGCCCATGCGGTGGACGTCGGCATTGCCGGTGAGGCGATCGCCGTGCTCGGGTCACCGGGCTCGTTGCCGGGAGATGCGACGCGGGTCATCGACGCGAGCGGGAAGTTCGTGCTGCCCGGCGGTATTGAGCCTCACGCCCACATCGGAATTCCCGTACAGGAGCGCTGGGCCGGTCGGCCTGGAGTGTGGACTCAGCCACCCGAAGCCGGGACACGCGCGGCGGCTTTCGGTGGGGTTACGACGGTCGTGGACTTCTCCGGCGAGCTGCGCCTTTCACCCGAAGACACCGGCCCGGAAGACCCCATCATGGCCCAGCACGAGGCCAGGGTGACCGAGTTCGCCGGTCACTCCCACACCGACTTCACGTTCCACCACATTCTGTCGGGCGAGGTCGCGCCCGAGATTGTTGCCGAGATCCCCGAAGCGGTAGAAGCGGGCGTGGCCAGCTTCAAGATTTTCACGACGTTCGGCGCGGCCCGCGTGCCATACGGGCACCTGGCCTCGATATTCGAAACCGTCGGCAAAGCGGGCGGCATTATGGCTGTGCACGCCGAGGACGACGACATCGTCACCTACATGGAGGCGAAGCTAAAGCGCGAGGGACGCGACCAGGGGCACAACCTGCATCTCGTACACAACAACATGTCTGAAGACCTGGCGTTTCGCAAAGTCATTCGGCTGGCCCAGCACACCGGCACTGGCATCTACTTCGTGCACACCACCGCCAAGGAAGGGGTGCGGGCCATCGCCGAGGCGAGAGAGCACGGCCAGCCGATTTATGGCGAGGCGCTGCACAACTATTTGGAGTTCACGGCCGACCATTACAAAGAGCCAGAAGGTACGAAAATTCACACCTACCCGGCCATAAAGTTCGCCGACGACCGGGATGCCCTGCAAGAGGGGCTGGCCGACGGCTCGCTGTCCACAACCGCGACCGACGATTACACGACCTACAAGGACGTGAAGCTGTCCGGCAACACAGTGGAGACGGTGTGCGGCGGCCACAACGGCATCGAGACCCGGCTGGCGGTCACCTACGCCAAGCTTGGGGCCACCGGCCGCGTGTCGCTGGAGCGCTTCGCCGACATAACGTCCACGAACGCCGCGAAGATACTTGGCCTCTACCCCCGCAAGGGCGCGGTCGCGGTGGGTAGCGACGCTGACATCGTCATCTTCGACCCGGAAGACACCAGGACCCTGACGCTGGACGGACTGCACTCCGACTCGGACTACTCCATATGGGAGGGGTTCGAGTGCAAAGGCTACCCGGTAACGACCATTCTCCGCGGCAAGGTAGTAGTAGAAAACGGCAAGCTGATCGGCAGCCCGTCAGACGGCCGCTGGGTGTCCCGCAAGGTAGCGCCCGAAGTTCTGGCACACCCCGTGTGCTAGTGAGGGTCCGTTAGCCCAGAGCAGCCTTTATCAGCCCGGCAATGCGGGCCTGCTCGGCGGGGATGTCGGCGGGCTCGACTGGCACAGGCAGGGCCGCGAGGGCCTCGTGAACGACGCCCGTAAGCACTGCCTCTTCGGCAGGCGACAGGTCCCAGCGCTCGACCGCGTCTTCGGGGCTCCACAGCGCGACCTGCCGGAAGCCGTAGTCGGCAATGGCCTGGTTGGCTATCTCGATGAGTTTGTCCATGGTTACGTCCCTAGTACCCTCTTGGTATTGGGCTTAATATTGGGCCCCGGCGATCTGTCCGCCGTCCACGATCAGGTTTTCGCCGCTTACGTAAGACGCCTCGTCTGAGGCGAGGAACAGCAGCGCGTTGGTTATCTCCTCCGGCTGGCCCAGGCGACCCATCGGGTGGTTCCTCCGGGTTTTTTCGAACTGCGCATTGCTCTGAGCGCTGCCCCGGAACTGGGGTGTGTCCACCGGGCCGGGCGACACGGTGTTCACTCGTATGCCGTGAGGCGTGTACTGCTCCGACGCCATGGTGGTCAGGTGGATGACGCCAGCCTTGGTCACGCCGTAAGCGGTGGATTGGCCGGTGCCCTGGATGCCGGAACCGGATGCGATGTTGACGATGGACCCGCCGCCGCTGTTGAGCATGGCCCGGATGCCGTACTTGCAGCACAGGAACACGCCCTTGAGGTTGACGGACATCATCATGTCCCAGTCGCGCTCGGAGTGTTCGGCGATGGGCGGAGTGACTATGAGGATGGCCGCGGCGTTGATGAGTATGTCCAACTGTCCGTAGTTCGTCACGGCCGTCTCAACCATCGCCTCGACCTGGTCAGCTTTCGACGTGTCCACTTGTGCCAGCATGGCTTCACCCCCGGCGGCCGAGATGGCTGCGAGGGTCTGTTCGGCACCGGGTCGGTTGCGGTCGGCGGCCACGACTTTCGCGCCCTCGTGTGCGAAGCGGAGCGCAGTAGTTCGGCCGATGCCAGAGGCGGCACCGGTGACGATGGCGACTTTGCCTTCTAGTCTTTTGGGCATTAAAACGCCAGCGCTCGCGCCGGGTTGGCTACGAGGATCCCGTTAATGTCTGCGCCTGAAAAGCCGCGCGCCCTCATACGAGGCACGATGCTGTCGATAATGTGGTCGAAGCCCTTGCCGCCGTACTTCGCTCGCTGCGCCTTAATGCACACGTCGTGGCCAATGACGATCTGGTCTCCAAAGCCTTCAGCCATCATGTATTCGAGCGTTTCGAGGCGCTGGGCGTCGCTGGACATGCGGATGTGGTCGAGGTTGCCGCCGCCGATGCTGGTGT
>CAUZIR010000187.1:0-3955 GCA_963579815.1 Dehalococcoidia bacterium | reverse complement strand
CGGCTAGCGGAGCCATCGGCGCAGTCGCATGTTCAGGCTGCCCCTGGGTTTTATGCCTGCGGCGACGGCGTCAATCACGCCGGGCGCTCCGAAAAGCATGGGCTTGTACCACTTCCGTAGCCTGGCAGCGCTCGGTGGGCTTGCTGCCCAATCTTCGGCGAACGCCGTCAGTGGTTGCCACGAAATTCCCGAGCCCTTGCCCTCCCCGACTAGAACCCGTCCGCCCGCTTCTGCGACGATTAGCGAGCCCCCGGCCACGTCCCACAGCGACAGCGACCCGGTGAGCGCGCTGTACTGGTAAACGCCCGTCGCCGTCATTGCCAGCTCGTAGGCAATGCTGCCTATCTGTCGCGTTTCACCGCTCCTGCCTCGCATGGATTCGTTGAACGTTAGCCGGTAGCCGAACCCGCCCGGCAGCCCTGTCAGGCGTCTCGACTCGGGCACCGGCGCGTCCAGTTTGCCCAGCGGCTCGTCGTCACGAAACGCTCCGCCACCAGCTCGGGCGTGCAGCACCGTGCCGTCACCTCCTGGCCAGGGAAGAAAAATCGCACCGACCACAGGCACCCCGGCCCGCAACACCCCTATCGAACAGGCGAACACGGGCAGCCCCTGGGAGAAGTTCCTGGTGCCGTCCAACGGGTCCAGAACCCATACGAACTCCGGCAACGGCTCCTCAGACGACTCGGCGTCCTCTTCCCCCACCACTGCGTGGTCGGGGAAGGCCGCAGCTATCCGGCCCTTCAGGAACGCCTGGGTAGCGTGGTCGGCATCGGTAACCGGGTCCGACTGGCGTTTGTCTTTGTACTCCACCGAAAGTGGGCCGCCGAAGTAGCCCATCAGCATCTGCCCGGCCTCGCGCGCCATCGCCACGGCCTCACGCTCCAATTCGGCGAGAATCGGGTCGACTTCGGTCGGCTTTTCTGTGGCAGGTTCGGTCATAAGTACATCGTCGGGGACGGCGCAAGTGTATGTACCGGCGCATCTGCCGGTCAACGGGCCTAACGACTCACAACGCCCTTCGCTGCCAGAGAGGATAAAATAGCCACATGCGCCTCATACCCAGACGCGACAAAGTGGCGGTGGTCGAAGTGTTCGGCACCATAGGCGGAGCCGTGCGCTCGGCGCCCTATGAGCAGGTCTTCGAGCAGGTACGCCGCAGCAAGGCCGTCAAGGCCCTGGTCCTGGACATCGACTCCCCCGGCGGCGCGGTACCGGCGTCGGAGTACCTGTACCACAGCGTCGCGAAAGTAGCCGAGCACAAACCGGTCATCGCATCCGTGCGCGGGGTGGGCGCGTCCGGCTCATACATGATCGCCTGCGCCTCCCAGCACATCGTCGCCAACCCCGGCGCCCTCATCGGCTCCATAGGCGTCATCTCCGTCCGCCCCATGTTGCAGGCAGCGCTGGAGAAGTTGGGGGTAGACATAAACGTCACCAAGAGCGGGTCGCTCAAGGACATGGGCGCGTTCTGGCGTCCATCGACACCGGAGGAAGAGGGGAAGCTGCAAAGCCTCATCGACGAGTCATACGAGCGATTCGTCAGCATCGTTGCCCGCGCCAGGAAACTCGAAACAGCCGCCGTAAAGCAGCTGGCCACAGGCGAGGTCTTTTGGGCACCGAAAGCCCTGGAGGTCGGCCTGATAGACGAACTTGGCGACCTGGACACGGCCGTCGAGCGGGCGGCCGAGATCGCCGGGTGCGGCAAGCGAACTGTGCGAATGGGCCCCCGCCGAGACTTTCGGCAGCGCCTTCTCGGCCCCTTCGCCGAGACGTTCGTCGAGTCGGTGTCCAACGAGGTCGAGCGCCGCCTCTGGGTTGAAAGTCTACGCTAGCGAAGAAGCTGTTTAGCTTCTTGCCAGAGAGCTTCTTTCTCGTTTAGCGACAGCGCCTTGAAGTCCAGGCCTCGGGCCTTGGCCATCTCTTCCATGGCCTTGAAGCGGGCAGTGAAGCGCTGGTTCGCTTTGCGCAGCGCCGATTCAGAATCGACGTTAAGCCAGCGCCCGACGTTCACCAGCGAGAACAGCAGGTCGCCCAACTCCGCCTCGGTCTGCTCCGGTGTCGCGGCCTCTTTTAGCTCGCCCGCCTCTTCGCGCACCTTGTCCAGCACGCCGGCAATGTCGTCCCAGTCGAACCCGGTGCGGGCGGCCTTGCGCTGCAAACGCTGCGCGCTTGCCAGCGACGGCATCGCGGTCGGCACGCCGTCAATGGCGGATGGCCGGTCGCCCGCAGACTTTTCGGCTCGCTTGATGTCGTCCCAGTTGGTCAGCACCTGGCCTGCGTCCAGGTCAACGCCTGTGGGCTCAAACACGTGCGGATGCCGGCGCACCAGCTTGGCGATAAGCGTGGCGAACACCTGGGCATCTGTGAACAGGTTCCCCTCTGTACCCATCTGAATTTGAAAAGCCGTGTGCAGCAGCACGTCCCCCACCTCTTCGGCGATGGCCGCCGGGTCACCCTCATCCACTGCCTCGATAAGTTCGTATGCTTCTTCGAGGAACTGGTCGCGGAACGTCTCCCGCGTCTGCTCCCGGTCCCAGGGGCAACCGTCCGGCCCGCGCAGGTAACCGACCAGCGCCATCAAGCCCTGGAATGACGGGTCAAAAGCACCCTCAACGGCGGGTTCTGAAGGCCCGTTTACAGGCCCATCCATAGGGGAGAAACCATCTTTAGAAGTCTTATCTGGCAAGGTGAAAACACTGTGCTAACATCGAATCGTGCGCCCTTTTAAAATCTTGCTTGTGGTGGTCTTCGTCGCCTGTATACCGGTGTTCCTGGTCACGTCCAGCGTCCGCTGGGTTATCAACGCGCCGTTCCTGTACAGCTACGGCTTCGACAAGTACGACATCCCCGAGACCACCGGCATCGAACGGGAAGAGCTTATCAAGGCCGGAGCGACTTTCCGGGACTACTTCAATAACGACGACGACGTGCTAGATGTCCGGGTGGTCCAGGACGGGGTTTTGCGCAGCATATACAACGCTCGCGAAATAGCGCACATGTCCGACGTCAAGGGCCTGGTGAAAGGTGTCTGGGATTTGCACACCGCCACGGGCGGCTTTATTGGCGCGTTCTTACTAGTGGGAGCGCTGCTTTACAGGCGACGCTGGATCGGCATGGCGGTTCGGTTCGTCGGCTGGGGAGGCCTGGCGAGCCTGGGTGTGCTGGTGGCGGCGGGGCTGATTGCGATAGTCGGGTTCGACCGACTGTTTTTGGCGTTTCATCTCATCTCGTTTTCGAACGATCTGTGGCAACTGGACCCACGGCGAGACATGCTGTTGATAATGTTCCCGCAGGGCTTCTTCCTCGACGCCACGCTGTGGATAGTCGGTTCGACGATAGTCGAGGCACTGGCGCTTTCTGCTTATCCAATCGTCCGCTGGGTACGCGGGCTTTTGGGCATCGGGAGCGCCCCGGACGAGGCTACGCCTTAGGCACGAAGCGAGTTAGGGGACCGGTAAGCCCACCGAAACCGTGACACCGAACGAGTCGAGAGTCTCCACCACGCCCTCGGTGGTCCGTTGGTACTCAAGCGTAATGCTCGTTTCGCCTTCGGCTATTGCCCGGTAACGGAACAGGTCCACACCGGGCGCGTCACCGACATCCGAGCGAGCAATGAACGTGGGGGCGTGCTGCTGCCGGAGGATTGTCGAGTCTACGGAAGTAATTACCCAGGCCAGGCCGGAGTCCGGGTCTGCGGGCAGGGCTATGGAGACGTAGTCGCCTCGCCGCGCCGCCACATCGCCGTCCCGGTCCGCCTCGGTAATGCTGACATCGGCTGTGACGCACGCACCGAATGCCAGTGCTGCCAGTGTCGCTATCAAGACTGCAACGGCGCTGCGCCATGTCCTATCGTTTCTCGCGTTCATTTGAGGCTTCACCGCCTTTGCCGAGCTTCGTGCCGGGATTGAGCGCACCGGGGTCGGGCCGACCGAACAGGGCGAACCGAACCTGCCGG
>CAUZIR010000186.1:0-3962 GCA_963579815.1 Dehalococcoidia bacterium | reverse complement strand
GCGGCGATGCCTTCCCGGCCGACGAAGCGGTCCCGAACCGCTTCGAACTGCGCCACCCTCTCGGGCTGGAACTCGGTGCGGCGTTCGTCGTCATCGAGCCATGGGCTGGGGAAGTAGAAGCGAATCATCGTGTCGCCCACGCCGTCCGCCAGGCGGACGTAGTACAGCTTCGGGATGCCCGTGTGGGCGTCATCGGTCGCTTCTACGAACTGGACTCCCGCTACCGAACCCGGCTTGAAGTGGACGTGCCAGTTGCCCGACTCGACCTTCCACCACTGACCCTGTAGCTTCAGTTCCAGACGGCCCGGACCGTGCATCTCTGCGACCGTCTCGCCCGAGTCCACCACCGCCAGCATGTCCGTAATGGCGGCCAGGTCGACCAGAAGCTCGTGCAGGGCGCCGGTGGGGTTCAACCTGCTCCCGGACCTCGATTCATGGAGTACGGCTGCCAGCGTCGCAGCTTGGTGCGGGCCAGCACGTCCGGGTTAACGCAGGTCCTGGGCCACCGGCCGGAGAGCACCAGCGCCAACTCCTGGCCGACGCGGCGGCGCGCCTCCGGACCCATGCGCATGGAGGCGGAGGCAACGTGGGGCGAGAGGATGACCTTGTCGGACTTGAGCAACGGGTTATCCGGGCTGGGTGGCTCGGTCTCCAGTACGTCCAGGCCAGCGGCGGCTATCCACCCCTCGTCCAGTGCTCGGATGAGTGCTGCCTCATCGACTGTCGGGCCACGTCCCGTGTTTATGAACAGAGCCTGGGGCTTCATTAGCCGGAAGTGCTCTTCGGTCAGCATGTGGTGCGCTTCGGTGGTGGACGGAGCGTGCATGGACACGATGTCCGAGCGCTGCAACAGTTCGGTCAGTCCAACGGGCTCGACGCCATAGTCAGACATCGTCAGTTCTTCTATGTACGGGTCGTAGGCCAACATGTTGAGGCCGAAGCCCGCGGCCCGCCTGGCGGTAAGCCTGGCAACGTGGCCAAAAGAGACGAAGCCCAGGGTCTGGCCCATCAGCCGGGGGAACTGGGAAAGCGCGGGTCGTCCCTGCTCCCAGCTGCCGTCTCGGGCCATGCGGTCCTGCACCAGCAGCCGCCTGAACGTCGCCAGCAGCAGCATCATGGTGTGGTCCGCTACTTCCTCAATGAAGGTGTCGGGCACGTTCGTTACCGGAATGCCATGCGCGGTCGCGGCCGCCACGTCCACCGAGTCCGCACCGACGCTGCCGAGCGATATCACCTTGCAGTTATTGAGGGACTCTATGATTTTGGCGGTGATGGGCCTGCCTCCGGCAATTATTGCGTCGGCGTCTTTGGCCGCGGCGATGAACTCGTCTTCTGTCTTCGCCGGGACCTCGACAATCTCGGCGTCCATGTGGCCGAGCGCTTCCATTTCAAGGCCAAAAGTACCATCCGCCATGTCGAAGGTGACGGCGGAAGGCTTCTGGGTAATTATTCGATAGGTGGACATATACGGCCTCTGGTTACGGGAATGTTTTTGCTATGAATGCAACCGTCACCGAAGTGACAAGCCGGCCTAAGAGTAATGTCCGGCCCGAACCATTGTCCAGACAGGGTGCCAGTATCTCCTTGACACTTAAACGGACCGATTGCTAGCATTGCGCTCCAAGTGGGTAAACCTACCAAGTTCGCCCGAATTGACGCCCGGCGCACAGCCTTTTGGCATGCACGCTGGGCGTTTTGTGATTAATGGGCCCCTCACTATTTCCCCGTCATGAACTCTAAAGCCGCCGTAATTCTCGCCGCTGGCCAGGGCACAAGAATGCGCTCCCGCCTGCCCAAGGTGCTGCACGCGCTTTGCGGCAAGCCCATGTTGGGCCACGTGGTGGACGCCGCCAGAGCCGCCGGTTATGCCGATGTGATGGTAGTGCTGTCGCCCGACGCCGACGGCATTAGAGAGGCCTTCGGAGACTCGGTTCGCTACGCTGTGCAACAACGCCCACGAGGCAGCGGTGACGCCCTGCTCAGCGCCCGCGACGCGCTTTCGGGCGTTGCCGACGTGGCAGTCCTGTCCGGAGACGTTCCTCTAGTGCCGTCCGAGTCCCTGGACCGCATGCAGTCGGTACACGAGCGGGCCAAAGCGCAGGTGACACTGCTGACGGCCCGGGTCGATGACCCGTCAGGCCTTGGCAGGGTCGTAAGAGGTTCAGACGGCACGGTGCAGGCGATAGTCGAACAGGCCGACGCGGACGAACAGACGCTGGCGCTGAACGAAATAAACACCGGCATGTACGTGTTCGACGGTGCCTGGCTGTGGGACGCCCTTGCCGGTCTGTCGCCATCGGCCTCGGGAGAGGTGTATCTTACCGACCTCATTGCCGTTGCCGTCCAAAGCGGGGGCAAGGTTGCCGACGTCGAGGCTCCCGACGCTACCAAGGTGATGGGCGTGAACAACCGGGTTCAACTGGCTCGGGCCGAGGCCACCCTGCGCACCGGGATACGGGAACACTGGATGCTTCAAGGGGTCACTTTGCCGGACCCCGACACGGTGTACATAGACGCCGCCGTGACGCTGGGCCGTGACACTGTCGTTATGCCCAATACACACGTGAGCGGCGACACAGTGGTGGGGGAGGGCTGCGAAATCGGCCCCAACTCGGTTCTGGCGGACAGCGTTCTTGGCGACAATTGTCGCGTCGTTTCGTCGTTCGTTGCAGGCTCCCGACTGGCCGACGGAGTGTCTGTAGGCCCGTTCAGCAACATACGCGGTGGCACGGTGCTGGAGGCGGGCGTCAGGGTGGGCAACTTCACCGAGACCAAGGAGAGCCGTCTGGGCGCGAACACCAAGGCCCTGCACCTGAGCTACATTGGCGATGCCGAAGTAGGTGCGGACGTGAACGTGGGCGCAGGTACGATTACCTGCAATTTCGACGGCACTCACAAAAACCGCACCACTATTGGTGACCGCGCCTTCATTGGCTCAGATACCATGCTTGTGGCGCCTGTAACGGTTGGCGAAGGTGCGTCTACCGGGGCTGGCAGTGTGGTAAACAAAGACGTACCAGCTGGCGAGACCGTGGTGGGAGCGCCAGCCAGAAAACTAAAACGAACTAGTCCCAGGCAATCCGGGCCCAGGCAATCCGGGAAGGAGAACTGAGACACAAAGGTGTCAGACAGTACCAGCCCACCGCTCCGCGAGTCGGAAGCGGTGGTTAACAAAGACAGTAGTAGGCTCCGGCCATGATGGATCTCGACAGTACGCTGTCTGCGGTCCTGCTGGCCGCTTCGCTCGTGGCGTATTTCGCCGTCTCCGTCCTTGAGGGCGGGCTGGTGGCCTTTCGCAATTCCCAACTACTCGTCGGCTCAGTTTCAGGGCAGGGCCGAAAAGAGACCGAGCCTCATGAAGAAGAGGGCCTGTCATCCCCAACCGTCGAGTCTTTTCGCGTCCTCCGAACCGCTGTATTCGCCGCGTCATTGGTAACAGCGGCCTCGTTGACCATCTCGGTGGCGCAGGTTTCCTGGCCCTGGTTGACCTTGGCCGCTGCTCTGACACTCGCCCTCCTGACCGTGTTGGGTAGCGCGTCCCAGGCGTTTATCCCACTATCCTCGTCGTTCGTTGGGCGTCACGGCGGTTCCGATATGAGCGTAATCACGGTCGCCATGACACCGTGGCTGGCAGTTGAGGGCCTGGTTGAGAGGGCCGTAAGGAATCTTCTGCCTGACAGCGTGACGGGCGGCGAAACAGGCGATGCCCTGCATGACGTCGGAGTGCCGCTTGGGTTCGACGGCTTGCCGCTCGATGAGCGAGAGGTCCGCATGATCCGCGCGGTCGTCAGACAAGACCAGACCGTCGCGCGCGAGATCATGGTTCCACGGGTCGATGTTTCGGCCGTGGAGATCTCGACCCCTGTCGCCGAAGTGGCCGAGCGCATGATCGAGTCGGGTCACAGCAAGCTTCCGGTCTACCGCGAAACGCTCGACCAGGTGGCCGGATTCGTCTATTCCAT
>CAUZIR010000185.1:0-3967 GCA_963579815.1 Dehalococcoidia bacterium | reverse complement strand
GAGGAGGAATGGTCCGTGCAGACGGGGAACAAGATATTCTCCTCTCCTGCTGTACTCGACGGAATTGTCTACATCGGGTCGGGTGACAATTTCCTTTACACGATTGACGCAGAGACCGGCGGGGTTCGCTGGAAATACACTGCGGGGGACTCGATAATCGCCTCCCCCGCGGTCTCGGCGGACGTGCTGGCCTTCACCGCCCAGGATCAAAAGCTCTACGTGGTCGAGACCCGCTCCGGGAAGCTGCGATTCGACTACCGTTTGGACTTCGTTGGCGGCTCGCCCAGCATACGGGGAGACCGTGTCTACATAGGTGACGAGGCGGGCATTCTGCGATCTATCGATTGGAACCAGCGCACGCTTCCGCTGGAAAAAGCGCTGGTCAAGCTGAAGTTCTACGGATGGTGGTACGGCCTCACCTCAACCCTGCAGAACCAGAAAGGGTTCGTATGGGGCTTTTCGCCGCCGGGTGGTAGCCCAATGGGTACGGCTGTAGCCACTGACGAACTGGTCTATGTACCCGCCGGTCGCCTGTACGCCGTCGATACGCTCACCGGTGATGAAGTCTGGAGCTTCCGCCCGGCGGGCCAGTTGTTGGGCTCACCCGCGGTCGTTGGAGGTACGGTGGTACTGGGTGACACGCAGGGCCGACTGTACGGCCTCAACGGAGCCACGGGCGAGCCTTTATGGGAGATTCGCGGCCTGGGTGGCTCAGTAGTTTCTACGCCGGTGGTAGCGGGCGACACGATTTACGTTTCCACGCATGAAGGCCGACTCCTTGCTATTCGATAGCCGTTTTTCGAAGTTGATAACCCGGTCTGTCTTTCTGGCAACCGCTGTAGTTGGGCTGGGAATTGCCTGCTCCGGTGGCGAGGTGCAACCTCCATTTACCGAGGCGACACTGGGCGCGACATCCGACGATCTGGCACCCCTGGAGGGGCCGAAGCGAGACAACCCAAAACTGGAGATAATAGTTTTCACCAGCCCCACCCCGGCGCTACCCGGCGAGCCCCGCTTCGGAGGGACACTCCGGGTGGCCTGGACGGGCCCGGTGATACGCCTGGACCCGGTGACGACAAACTTTTTCACCATAGCCAGCGAGTACCACTCGGCAGCGATCGGCTCTCATATGTTCGAGTCGCTCTTCCGCTGGAATGAGGACGGCGAAACTGAGCCTGTGTTGGTGGACGACTGGTCTATATCTTCGGACGGGCTCAGCTATACGTTCAACCTGCGCAAGGGCCTGAAGTTCCACGACGCCTCCCCTCTTACGAGTGAGGACGTACGGCTGTCGCTGGACCGGTGGAAGAGCACCGGCTCGACACAGGCGGGAATTGTGCGCAAGTTCGCCCCCAGTCGCTGGATACAGATGCCGGACGAGTCCACCATCATCGCCACGTTGCAGGAGCCGCTGCCCAGCTTCATCGACCTGCTGGGCCAGCCGTATCTGGCCCCATACGTGATGCCCAGGGGGCAAGCGTTGAGGCAGCCGAGACGCACCGTAAACGAGATTATTGGTACCGGGCCATATGCTGAGGCGGGCTGGAAATTCGGCGACAGCGTGACCATTGAACGGTACCGTGACTACGCCGCTCGGCCCGAACCCACTAGCGGTTACGCAGGAGAACAAATCGCCTGGATTGACAGGATTTCGTGGGTGGAAATCAACGACCCGGCGCTCCAGGTCGCGGCGTTGCAGGCAGGGACAATCGACGTGATCGACGGTGCCGATCTGTCGGCTTATGGGAGTCTACGAGATGACCCGGCGATAAACGTGCTGCTGGGTCGACCGGGCAACAGGTCGGTGGTCTACCTCAACCCGGCCGCCGCGCCTTTCGGGGACGTTCGAGCACGACTGGCCGCCCAGGCCGCCATAGACGTGCAGAGTGTAATGGGCGGGTTGGGTGACCCTGAACTGTGGGCTACCTGCGCCGCTGTCTACTGGTGTGGCGGTCCGCTAGACGTCCGCGACGGCGGCGAGATGTACGGGGGCGACCTCGCCAGCGCCGGAGCGCTATTAGCCGACTCCGATTACGAAGGGGAGACCGTTGTCGTCCTCGGCCCGGTAGACATGGGTTGGACCTCGCCGCTGGTGCCCGCCGTTGCCGATGCGCTACGAGCTGCCGGGTTTACTGTCGAAGAAGTGTCCACCGGCTACCAGACTTTTGGCGGCCTCATCCAGTCGATATCTAATTACAGTGCGATTGTTGGATGGTACGGACACTGGGGAGGAGGCTCACCTCTGACCGACCCGACCATAAGCAGTAGCAACCGCTTCGTCGTCGAGGACGACGACCTAATAGAACTACGGAATCGCTACGCGCTGGAACCGAACGAATCTGACCGCATGGCTATTGTCAGGCAGATCAACCGGCTGAGGTTTGAACACGCAACGACCGTGCTGCTGGGGACATTCGACCACATGCTGCCGATGACGAACGATATCAAGGGAGTCGGCTTGTTCGCGCTCCCGTACTACGGGAACGCCTGGCTGGAGCGGTAGTTCGGCCCTAGGCGGCGGCCCCTACGCGGCAGCTGGCTCGTAGCGGAGGCACTCCTCGCAGACCGACTCGGGGATGACTCCCCACTTCATTAGCAGGCCGAACATATAGCACCCGGCGCAGAAACCGACGCCGGATTCCAGGAATGCGAAACCGGCCAGCACCCCGAGCACGGCCCGGTAAGGCACGGACGAATCGATGATCAGGAACAGGACCAGCGCGGTCACCGAGAAGACGAGTCCAATGCTCTGGGCGAACTGCTTGGGCGGACCGGGTGTGGGCCTTTTGGGGTTGCCCAGCAACGGGATGAGCACCCGGGCGGAAATGAACCCGAGAGGATTCAGCGTCGGCCCGGTGGCGACCCCGGCTGCAAATATGTATACGAGGATTGCCAGTAGCCACCACTGGTTGGCGAAAATTGCAGCTAGCGTTAGCACCACAACCATTGCCGCGATGCCGCGGGCTACGAACTCGTTTACAGGGTTAGGGAAGCTGAAAATCTCTGCCACAGTGGCAGAGATTCCCGCTCGATTGTTTGATGTTTTAGTTGTACTCATGTGTGTGTTCCTGCAACAAAACATCCCCGCCAGTCGCACGAGGGTACGCTTACGACAGGTCTCCAGATAGGGATTAAGCCGATACAGCGGTCCTCATACAACAACAGGCGCGGGTTATTGAGACAGGCAGGCCAAACAGTTTAATTCGGACCGCGATCCGGGTCAAAGGGCAGCAAAACGGCGACGGTCCGGACGTTTCGCCTCGCGGGCCTATGGCCCCGAACGTGACAGGGCCGATATAGTACGGCCGCCAGCCCCCCGGCGGAGCCGTCAACTAGGCCGACGCAGACATCGAGGCCAGACAGTCCGCAATTAGCCTTAACCAGTACCCAGTGTCAGGAGGACAAAGGTGTCAACTGAGGAACGCAGCTATCAGATGGAGCAGGGAGCCGCCTCGCGGCCGCCCACCGGGCGCCCGGTGGTTCACGCGACAAGGGGGGTCATTTCTTCCGGGCACTATCTGACTTCCATGGCGGGCATGCGAATGCTCATGGCCGGGGGCAATGCCTTCGACGCGATGGTCGCAGCCACTTTCGCCGCTACCGTAATTGAGCCAATCGCGTCGTATTCGTTAGGCGCGGAGAGCGTGTTCATGCTCTACGACAAGGCTTCCGGCGACCTCAAATCGGTTTCAGGCCAGGGCGTGGCACCGGCCAAAGCCACTATCGAGTTCTACAGGGGTCTGGGACTGGAGGAGATACCGACCGGGCCGGGGATGCAGGCGCAACTTTCGTTCACCGTCCCGGGCGTGGCTCACGCGCTGGTTTCCATTCTGGACAAGTACGGGTCGATGAGCCTGGTCGACGTGCTAGCACCGACCATAGAGTACGCAGAAGACGGCATACCCAACTATGAATACATGATCGACGCGCTGGATTCGGACACCACTCGGGACCAGTTCGACAACTA
>CAUZIR010000184.1:0-3987 GCA_963579815.1 Dehalococcoidia bacterium | reverse complement strand
TACGGTGTTGGCGCGGGCCCGTAGCTCAGTGGTCAGAGCGGTCGGCTCATAACCGATTGGTCGCAGGTTCGATCCCTGCCGGGCCCACATCTCGCTTCCTCTCTGTTTGATCCTCTTTGTTTGGGCCCTTTGTGTGAATTGGGCGCTCACCCGACCCCCCTGCCGGTTGCTGGCCTGCTCGGTTACAGTGGTTTCCGATGAAAACCAACACGTACCCCGAACTTCAAGGCAAGGTGGCGCTTATAACGGGCTCCACGACAGGTATAGGCAAGGCGGTGGCAACCGGCCTGGCGGCCGAGGGCTGCAAGGTGGTGGTGAACGGCCGAAATGTCAAAAACGGCAACGCGGTGGTGGACGAGATTCGCGCCGACGGCGGCGAGGCGATTTTCGTGGCGGCAGACGTGACGGACTCCAGCCAGGTCAAAGGCCTGATTCAGTCCGCAGTAGACGAGTACGGTCGCCTGGACCTGGCGTGTAATAACGCCGGGCACGAGGGCATGGGCCCGGTCACTCACACCTACCCCGAGGATTTGTGGGACGCGACGATGGCCCTCAACCTGAATGGCACGTTCTTCGCCATGAAGTACGAGCTGGCGCAGATGATGCGCCAACCTCAGGTAGGGCCGAACCGGGGCGCGATAGTCAACGTGGCCTCTATCGCCGGCATGGTGGGCGGGGCGTCTCCCCCCTATAACGCCAGTAAACACGGCATGATCGGTCTAACCAAGCGCGCAGGCATCGAGTACGCCGACAAGGGCATTCGCGTGAACGCGATCAACCCGGCGGTGACCAAAACGCCGATGCTAGACCGGTTCATGGAAGACGACCCGGAGCTGGTGCCGGAGTGGGCGGCGATGCACCCGATAGGCAGGTTCGCAGAGCCTTCGGAGATGTTCGACGCGGTCGCCTGGCTGCTGTCGGATCACTCATCGTTCGTTGTCGGAGTAGCGGTGCCGGTAGACGGCGGATGGACGGCCCATTAATGACAACTCAAACCCAGGGACGATTTGCCGGCAGAGTGGCTCTTGTGACAGGGGCCACTGCGGGCATTGGCGAGGCCGCAGCCATCGCGTACGCACGCGACGGAGCAAGAGTGGTGGTGAACGGCAACAACGCCGACAGGGGCAACACGGTCGTCGAGAAGATACGCAGCCAGGGCGGCGAGGCGATGTTTTACCGGGCCGACGTTTCCAGCTCCGCAGAGGTTGAGGCGATGGTCGATGCGGCTGTCGAGGCCTACGGACGGCTCGACTTCGGGTTCAACAACGCGGGCATTATCGGCGAAGGCACCGATCTGCTGCACGAGTACCCGGACGACGTTTGGCAGCGCGTCATAGACGTGAACGTTAAGGGCGTTTGGCTGTGCATGAAGTACCAACTCACCCAGATGCTCGCGCAGGAACCGATCGGCCCGTCGCAGGGCGCTATCGTGAATATGTCCTCGATTGCGGGGCTGGTGGCGACCGCTTCGGCTGCATATGACGCCAGTAAGCACGCCGTCATCGGCCTGACCAAGAGCGCAGCACTCATCTACGCGGACCAGGGCATACGTATAAATGCCATATGCCCCGCTGGTGTGAAAACCCCGATGCTGGAACGCGCCGCTGAAAAGAACCCGAACTTCGAAAAAGAGGGGAAAAAGCTGCACCCGGTTGGCCGGGTTGCGAACCCGGAGGAGGTCGCGGACGCAGTGCTGTGGCTCTGCTCGGACCTGGCAGCGTTCGTGACCGGTTCGAACCTTGTCATCGATGGGGGTTGGACGGCCCAGTAGCGCCAAAACTGTTCTCGTCTCTCTATCGCGACTGACGTGGGGCACGGTCAGGTGTGTTGAAAGAGAGAGCCCCCGGTGCATTCACACACCGGGGGCCACGAGGAGGAGCCGGTGCCATACCGATGGGTCCCTTAGAGCAAGGCGGTAAGGGTGGCACCAGCGGCACAAAACTTACCATAGGATGGGTACTGCGGCAACCTCAACCACAAGATAGTGGGGGTTTGTCGGCCCGGCCCATAATTAGATATGATTTAATGGACAGGCACGTAGACAGGGAGGCGGCGGCGAATTTGCCAACGACTATGACAGGCTTTTTTCGAATGAAATTATGGTTTTCTCGTACAGCGGCCGGACGGCTACGAGCCGCGATGTTCGTCGCGATGCTGACGGCCGTCGCCGCAGTCGGCGCATGCTCGACCGAGGATTCCATCGGAATCACTGAATCGCAGCCGACGGTGTCTGGCGAGGTGTCTGCGGGCGTGACGGCAGTGCCTACCCCCGGGCCTACAGAGGTGTCGCAGGCGGCGCACTTGCAAGCCGTACAACTCGTCATCGTCGTAACCGACCTGGCCGTCGGGCCGGGTAACCGGCTCGCCTTCGCGCTGATAAGCCAGGACGGACCGATCAAGGTGCCGACAGCATCCGTGCAGTTGGTGTTCCTGGGCGGAGGAGGTGGAGCTGGTGCGACCCAGTTCACCGCGGTCTTCCGGCCCTGGCCGGTGGGGCCCGGAGGCGTCTACGCGGCCGTTGTGGATTTCGAACATGCGGGCACCTACGGCATGGAGGTGAACATCTTCTTGCCGGGCGGCGTCATCGGTGTCGGGAAGATTGAACTCGCGGTGGCCACGGCCAGCGCTGCACCGGCCCTCGGGGAGCGCCCCCCCGCCAGCCGGAACAAGACCAGCGCCGACTTCGAAGACCCGACCGACCCCGAAGAGTTGGCGACCATTACCAGCTCCGAAGTCCCGGACCCCGATCTCTATCGTATGACCGTGGCTGAGGGCCTCGACAGTGGACTGCCGTCGGTCATTTCATTCGCGTCCCCGGCGTTTTGCCAGACGGCCACCTGTGGCCCCCAGGTGGATGTGATATCCGCCGTCAAAGCAGGCTTTGAAGGTGCGGTGAACTTTATTCACATAGAGGTGTATGACAGCCCGGACGAGCTGACGGACCTGTCGCGCGCCCGGTTGGTCCCTCAAATGGAAGAGTGGGGGCTGCTGTCCGAGCCGTTTACGTTCATCCTTAACGCCGAGGGCAAGGTGGCCGTGAAGTTCGAGGGCTTCGTGAACGAAGCTGAACTGGCAGAAGCTCTACAGGGAGTTCTCGATTCCTAACTTGATGTTCTTCGCTCGGCTTCGCCTCCCTCTGAAACGCTCTTCGGCTGATGGCCTCATCGCCTCACGAATCAACGTTTTGATGGTTTTGGTTGTTGCCATGTTGCTGGCGATAGGTGCTCTGATGGGGCCTGGAATTCAGGGTGTGCGGGCACAGTCGCCCGAGGCGGCCGAAGAGTTGACCAGGGGCATCTACCGGTCCGAGCAGGGCCCGTACATGGTCACCGTTCAAATGATCCCCTCGGTCCCTGCCGCCGGTACCGTGCACTTCATCGTCACCCCGGAGCTGGCGCTGGATGGCGCGGCCGTCGCCAATGCAATCGTATTGGTAGTCGTGGACGACGAGGAGGGCGTGCCCGCGTTCCAGTCGCTGGCGCTGAACTCGCCGGACCAGCCCAGGCAGTACAGTGCGAACCTGATCATACCCAGAGCCGGGGAGTGGACGGTCAGGGTGAACGTGCAGATCGACGGCAACGAGTTGGACATGCAACTGCCCCTGACGGTCATAGATCGGGCGTCGACCGGGGGCGAACTGGCCGGGACGATCACTTTGCTCGTGGTGCTCGCCGTGCTACTCGGCGGAGGCGGCTATGTCACGCTGACCATCAGGCGTCGCACCCGTGATCGTCACCCTCGTGACGATCACGGGTAGTCGCTGAGGCGGTCGATGATCAGCGCGTCACCGTCCCTGTGAAAACTCACCCGTAGCTGCTCGCCCAGCACCATGTGCTGCCGAAGATGAGACGGGGTGAAGTGACTGAGATCGCCAGGACTTTCCAGTTTCCACTGGCGGCCGTCTTCGTCGATAACTTCTATCGAGTCGAGGACCAGCAGGCCTGAACTCTGCACGTCTATGAGACGGCCAATCACGGTCTCGGTGTC
>CAUZIR010000183.1:0-3989 GCA_963579815.1 Dehalococcoidia bacterium | reverse complement strand
GGCTGCCATCGCACGTTCAGCGAAAGAAGCAACGTAGGCCACCCGGTCCACGACGTAGGCCTGGGGGGACTGTTTTTTGATGGTGAAGGATTGCCCTGAGGGTGCGACGACGGTGGCGGAGTCGGTCGCCCTGAGGATGTGCTCCGGGGCCGGGGGATAGGCCTCTTTGCACTCGCGCCCGATGATGCCGGTGCAGAGCTTGTCGCCGATGTCGCGGCGCCAGTCGAGCACGGCGACGGAGCGTCCGGCGGTCGCCAAACGTTGTGCGGCCAAGTTTCCCGCAGGACCGGCTCCGACTATGACGACGTCGAACATTCGCTTGTTATTAGAGAGAGCCACCTGGCCGAAATCGTACCCCACTAGCCCGGTCCAGGGCTAGTAAAGAAGTCCTGCATGGTCAATTGCGAAAGCGATGAGCGTTCGAGCGAAGAAGCCCTGACGAGCGAACTTAGTTCGCGGAGAACAGCCGGTCCGAACGGGCGGCCATTATGAAGTCGTTGCGGTGCAGGCCCCCGGTCGCATGCGTCCACCACTCCACCAGGACCGAGCCCCACTCGACGGTGATTTTGGGGTGGTGGTCCTGCTCGTCGGCCGAGGCACCGACCTGTGCTGCGAACGACATTGCCGAACCGAAGTCGCCGAACTCGTAGGCGCGCTGGAGATGGGGTGTGCCGTCGTTATCGACGATCTCCCAGCCTGGTACCTGTTGCCTGAGTGCGGCGATTTCTTCCGGGCCAAGACCCTGGCCACCCCTCTTCGGTCTAATGCAGTTCTCGTTGGCTAGCGGCATTGTGTGTACTTCCTCTTCAGGCGCTCGTGCGCGTCGCGCCCAGGTCGGGACGGCGGCACCGGTTCGATGCGAATATACTCTTCCAAGCGCCATGTATGGGTCCAGTCCATAGCCCAGTGAAAACTACTGGGGAAGCTACTGCGGGAAGGCGACCGGAGCTTATGAGCCAGATAGAAAAACGAACCATCAGAAACACAGGCCTGGACGTAACTGTCCTGGGCATGGGCGGAGCGGGCCTGGCCGGTATGTACACCAGCTTCGACGAGGCCACGGCCGCAGAGACGATACGGGCCGGTTACGAGTCCGGCATACGCTTCTTCGACACCGCGCCGCAGTACGGATTCGGTCGCAGCGAGATGGTGATGGGGTCGGTGCTCAGGACCCTGGACCGCGACTCGTTCGTTCTTTCAACGAAAGTCGGCCGCATACTGGTCGACGCCCCCGAGCGCGAGGGTACCGACTTCGGCGCGTTCTCCGACCTGCCAGCGAAGTTCGACCAGCTCGACTACAGCCGCGACGGCATCATGAGGTCGGTAGAGGCCAGCCTGGAGCGCCTCGGGCTGGACCGTATCGACGTGTTACTCATTCACGACCCGCTCCCCGCCGACTGGAATGACATAAAGCACCAGATAGTCGAAGAGGCCTACCCGGCCGTGGAAGAGTTGCGCAGTCAGGGCGTGGTTCGCGCCATTGGGGCGGGGCTGAACAACAACGAGAAATTCCTGTACATGGCCGAGCGTGGGGACTACGACTGCGTCCTCATAGCCCTGTGCTACAACCTGATCGACTATTCGGCGCTCGATGAACTGCTGCCAATGTGCGAAAAGCGCAATATTGGCGTGTACCACGGGGGACCGTACAGCAGCGGCATTTTGGCGTCCGACCCTAACGTTGAGTCCGAACTGGGCACCAGGCACTGGTACGGCAAGGCCCCGCCCGAGGTGGTCGCCAAGGCGAAGAAGCTAAAGACGGTCTGCGACCGGTACGACACGCCGCTAAAGGCGGTCGCGTTGCAGTTTGGACTGGCCCACCCCGCTGTCGTTTCCACAGTGCCCGGCCCCAGGAACCCCGGCGAGGCGCGGGAGAACGTCGCGATGGCGCTCTATCCCACCCCGGCAGACCTGTGGACGGAGCTAAAGGCAGAAGGGCTCATCCCCGAGGCCGCGCCGGTGCCGCCCTTGTCTGCTTCTGCCTGATATGGCCCAATCCCCCGAAACACCGGGAACACCCCAAAATCCCCAAACATCGGGAACGGACGTGCGCGTCGCTATCCCCCATCTCGTTTCGCTGACTTCCTACCCGGACTTCCGCAGCATATGGATGGCTGGCATGTTCTCGTTCGCCGGCATGTGGTCGTTCATAGTGGCCGCCTCGTGGACCACGCTGGAGCGCTCGGACTCTTCGGGCTGGGTGGGGATACTCGCATTTGCCGGGCTGATACCTTTCCTCGTGGTCTCCCCCTTAGGCGGCCTTTTGGCCGACCGCATGGACAGGCGTCAACTGGTAGTGCTGTCAACGATCTTGAACACGCTGGTGGCTGCTGGCATAGCGGTAGTGGCGCTGGCGGACTCGTTGGAGCTGTGGCATCTCGCGGTTGCGGCATTCGTTGGCGGGGCCTTCCGTTCGGCGATGGAGCCCGCAGTCCAGGCTCTCATTCCCAATCAGGTGCCCCGGAAGCACCTGCTCAACGCCATCACGCTCAACGGCCTCACCCACCACGGCTCGCGCGCATTCGGCCTGTTGATCGCGGCTCCGCTACTGGCCGTGGACTCGGTCGGCGTCGAGGGCGTGCTGGTGCTCAGCGCGGTCTTGACCGGGCTGGCCATCGTGTTCGCGATGCGTTGTCGCACCGTTTCTAAGGGAGAGATAACCCCGGAGTCGGGGGTACTGCGAGGCATGATCGAAGGACTGGCCTACGTCTACACGCACAAGACGATAGCTATTTTCATATTGCTGGTCGCCTTTCACTGCGCACTGGTCATGTCCTTTGAGTCGATGCTGCCGATCTACTCCCGCCAGAGCCTGGGGGCGACAGATGGCTCTTACGTCGGCTGGCTGGGGCTGGGGTTCGGCCTGGGTTCAGCCGTCGGCGTGCTCATACTGGCCGGGGTGGTCAACGAAAAGACGAAAGGGCAGCTCTTGCTATGGGCCGGGATTGCCAGCGGGATAGCGCCCATCTTGCTCGCGGTCTCTGGTCACATCATCCCGGCAGCGGTCTCTTCCGGATTGATGGGTGCTACCCAGGCGACCTTCATGGCCCTCACGGCCGCCTACGTTCTAACCATCTCCCCCGACCGGCTCAGGGGCAGAATCTCCAGCCTGTACGTCCTGCACGCCGGGGGCATCATGGCCTTTGCCAATCTGGGCTACGGCTACCTGGCCGACGTGTTTAGCGCCAGGGCTATATTCGTTATCACCGGCGCTATCTTCATTGTGGTTGTGATCGGGCTCACCGCCTCTCAGCCGCTTTTGCGACGGGTCTACCGCACTGGGCAACTGGCTGCCGTACCCGGTGCCGGGGCAACGGCCTGATGGGCAAACCAATTAGAAAAGCCGTTATTCCGGCGGCGGGGCTGGGCACACGGTTCCTGCCAGCGACCAGGGCGGTGTCGAAAGTAATGCTGCCGGTGCTGGACACCCCCACCCTGCATCTGGTCGTGGCCGAAGCGGCGGCGGCCGGGATAGACCAGGTGGCGGTCGTTGTTTCTGCTGCCGACCAGGCCATAGAGAGCTATTTTCAACCGAACCCTGAGCTTGAGGCCGCGCTGCGAGCGGCGGGCAAGGCCAACGTCGCCGATGCCATGCGAAACATCGCCGAAATGGCCACAGTAGAGACGATAATCCAACATGAGCCCAAGGGCCTGGGACACGCCGTCTCTATGGCGATTGACTGGGTGGGAGACGAGTCCTTCGCCGTGCTGCTGCCAGACGACCTGATCTGGCCCAAAAAACTTGACCAAGACGAACCTGACAAACAGGGGCGCCCAACCATTGGCGAAATGGTGTCGCTGCATGACCGCCTGGGCGCGAGCGTGCTGGCGGTCAAGCAGGTGCCCGACGAAGCCGTGCCGTTCTTAGGCATCGTAGATGCAGATCCAGAAGAGGACCGGGTTTACAGGGTCAATGGAATGGTAGAAAAACCACCCTTGGAAGACGCACCGTCCAACCTGGCCATCATTGGCCGATATGTGCTCACCGC
>CAUZIR010000182.1:0-3992 GCA_963579815.1 Dehalococcoidia bacterium | reverse complement strand
AGCCTCATGAACTGCTCTTCACTGTCGGTTGGTCCGTTATCTACGACGACGACTTCGTAGAGGTCTTTCGGATAATCCTGCCGGGCGGCCGCTTCGACCGAAGAGGTGAGGCGGTCGAGCCTGTCGAGAGTGGGTATGACGACCGATACGAAGGGCTGCATTCTGATACCAGCCTAATGCGGCCTGGAGCCAGAGCCGATGCGACGCCTGAGCCCCTGGCCCGCCCACCTGCCGATGTGGCTTATAGAGCGCCTAGTGACCCGGCCTTTACGCAAGTCGAGCTTCCCGGCGAGCGAGCGCACGTCCTGCCGAGCCCCGAACTGCTCGGCAAGTTCGGTGACGATGGCCTCGGCCTCGTCCAGGCGACTGGCCCGCAGATACAGCCTGCCGAGCTTCGCCGCGCGTCCGGCGAAGTCGTGCCGGTTGAACCTGGGCGGAAAGCGGCCCGAGCTTTCGATGACGTCAACGTCGCTCTGCTCTGGGCCGGTTCCTCGCCCGTCCAACTGGTCGATCCACAGTCCGATGATGACCGGCCTGATATAGGCGGCATTCAAGTCAGCGTCAGCGACCATCATCTCGATGTCTCCCGCCGAAGCGTCCCCATCCAGCAAACGGACGAGCGCTGAAACGACGGGCGGCCGTATGTCAGGCCAGCGCCGTTCGATAATCGCGAGTGCTCGTTCAGGCTCGCCGAGAAAGCTCCTGTATAGCGCCAGTTCCAGCCAGTCACGGTCCGCGCGCTGCTGCGGCTCACCCGACACGACCTCTTCGATAGCGGCGACCGTACGGGCCAACGCCTCGTCCGGGCTAAATGGCAGGTGGCGGCTCGTCACCGGCGTCGCGTCGGGCCGACGGCCGTTTTCGAGGTCGGCAAAGGCACGCCGCAGTTCTTCGCCGTCACGAACGATAAACGCCTCACCGTCGCCGTCGAATAGGGTGGGGATGCCGCAGGGTATGGCGTACACCGGCATGTCACGCAGTAGCGCCTCCAGCGCCACCTGCGAATTCCCCCGCGTCAGGCACACGTCAGCGGCGTCCAGCACGTCGCCTATACCCACGCCGCCCGCTACTACTGTCGCGGCAGGCAGCCGTGCCTCTATCTGGCGTCGGGCAGCCTGAGAGTTCTCGGCCGGGTGGAGCTTTACGACCAGTTCGTACGAGCCGGGGACCCCATCGCGTACCGTGTCGAGAATCTCTGCCCTGGCCTGAGGGGACTCCAGTGCGCTGAGATCTTCAGCGTCGTTTAGGCGAGACAGGCAGAGCGCCGCCACCCTGGAATCCGGCGCCAGGCCCAGCATTTCGCGAGCGTTGTTGCGACTGTCGGGCGACGGTGCCGATTTGAGACCAGAGTAGAAGGGCCAGCCGGTAACGGCCATCTTGTGTTCAACGACGCCCAGGCTCGCCATATGGTCGCGTTCGAAGTCCGATGCCAGTGCCAGCCGGTCGACCGGCATCAGGTAGTGGTTTATCGCGCCCTGGTTCAGGGCGATCTGCACCACCTCTTCGATGGCGATGACCGGCACGTCGCGCTCATACGCCGCCTCGATGAGGTCGCACACCATCGGTTCCACTGCGGCAATGGACAGGACCAGCGCGCTGACGCCTTCTAGCAGATCAGCTGGCAGATCAGTTGTCGGCCGGTCGCCGTCGTCCAGCAGATATGGGTAGCCGTACTCCGCTACTTTGTCCGGGTCGACCCAGGGCAACGAAGTTCGGTAAAGGACGCGGAAGTCGTGTTGCGGCAGGGCCCCGGCCAGCAAGTCCAGGTTGCGCATATGCACCGCGCCTGCCGGGTAGTAGGCGACCGTGCTCACACGCCGTCTCCGACGCCAGCGTCGTCCGGCTGTCGGTTCTGGCGAAACCATTCGACCGTCTTGGCCAGGCCATCATTCAGCGACGTTGCGGCCTGGAAACCGAAGTTTTCACGGGCACGGGACGTGTCCAGGCTGCGGCGAGGCTGGCCATCGGGCTTGTCGGCGTCCCAGACGATGTCGCCCTCGAACCCCGTCGCCTCGGCGACGATGCGGGCCAGGTCGGCGATGCTCACCTCTTGCCCGGTGCCCAGGTTGACCGGTTCGATGCCGTCATACAACTCGGTCGCCGCTGCAATGCCGACGGTCGCGTCATCCACGTACAGGAACTCCCTCGTGGGAGTTCCTGTACCCCAGACGACCAGGCTGCGGTCGCCCGCCTCCTTCGCCTCCAGGCACTTGCGGATGAGGGCGGGTATTACGTGGCTTGAATGCAGGTCGAAATTGTCGCCAGGACCGTACAGGTTGGCCGGCAGCAGATAAATGCAGTTGAAGCCGTACTGTTGCCGGTAAGCGGTGGCCTGAGACAGCAGCATCTTCTTGGCCAGCCCGTAGGGGGCATTGGTCTCCTCCGGGTAGCCGTCCCATATGTCATCTTCTCTGAACGGCACCGGGGTGAATTTGGGGTATGCGCAAACGGTGCCGACGACGGTCATCTTCGCCACGCCAGCGCGCCAGGACTCGTGCAGCAACTGAGTCCCCATCATCAGGTTCTCGTAGAGGAACTCGGCCGGGTGGTCCTTGTTAGAGGCGATTCCGCCCACTCGTGCGGCCAGGTGAATGACAGTGTCGGGTTTGGCGTCTGCCAGGGCCTGCAGGACCGCGTCCCGGTCGGTCAGGTCGTACTGAGCGCTACGGGGCACGAAGATATCGCCCGCGCCGCGCCGGGTGAGTTCATCGACCAGCCGAGAACCGAGGAAGCCCGCCCCCCCGGTGACCATTACACGGCGGTCGGCCCAAAAGCCCGTTGAGCTACCTGACATCTGTCGACGACGCTGATCGGATCGGGTCAACGGGACCGCCCCACCTGTGCCAGCTGTCGAACTTGGCCTCCAGGACCTCGCGGCCTTTGCCCGGTGCTTCCAGGCCCAAGGCCTCCATGTCGGAGTCCACCAGTATCGCCACCAGCTCCTCAAAGCTCACCCGGGCGCGCCAGCCCAGTTCGCGCTCCGCCTTGGCGGGGTCGGCCTTGAGCGCATCCACCTCGGTAGGCCGGAAGTAGCGTGGGTCCACCTCGACATACTCTTTGTAGTCGAGGCCTACGTATGAAAAAGCCGCCTCGACATACTGCCGTACCGAGCGACTCTCACCGGTGCCGACAACGTAGTCCCCGGCAACCTCTTGTTGAAGAATGAGCCACATCGCCTCGACGTACTCGGGTGCGTAGCCCCAGTCTCGCCGTGCATCCAGGTTGCCGAGATACAGCTTGTCCTGCTTGCCAGCGACTATGCGAGCCACCGCGCCGGACACCTTGCGAGGCAGGAATGTCTCGCCCCGCCGGGGGCTCTCGTGGTTGAACAGAATGCCGTTAGCGCAGTACAGGCCGTAACCGACCCGGTAGTTCACGGCCATCCAGTAGGCGTAGGCCTTGGCAACCGCGTAAGGGCTTCTCGGGCTAAACGCCGTGTTTTCGTTTTGTGGCGGGGGTACGCTGCCGAACATCTCTGAGCTAGACGCCTGGTAGAAGCGTGGTGCCGCACCCGAGCGTCGAATAGCTTCGAGGATACGGGTCGTCCCCAGGCCGGTCACGTCCCCGGTGAACTCCGGCATGTCGAAGCTGACCCGGACGTGGCTCTGAGCGCCGAGGTGATAAATCTCTTCCGGTTCGACGTTGTAGATCAGATTGGTGAGCTGCTCAGAATTGGACAGGTCGCCGTAGTGCAGGAACAGCCTTGCGTCGGGCGCATGCGCGTCCTGGTAAATGTGGTCGATGCGCGCGGTGTTGAAGGTACTGGCCCGGCGGATCAGTCCGTGGACCTCGTATCCCTTCGACAGCAACATCTCGGCCAGGTATGAGCCGTCCTGTCCGGTGATTCCGGTAATTAGAGCGCGTTTCAAAATGTTATCCGCCCGCCTGAGAGCACTTCGATTCTACCAGCGTCCGGCCACTACGACCCGGTGAAAACGCTGCTCTATTGGGCCGTTGCGTCACCCAAAAACCGGGCCATCACAGAGTTCTTC
>CAUZIR010000181.1:0-3999 GCA_963579815.1 Dehalococcoidia bacterium | reverse complement strand
CATGTGGAACGCTGGAAAGTTCCCGACCGACACTCTTTATGGGGACGGCCGGGCTGGCGAACGGATCGCCGACATGCTTGCCACCCTCGAACTCAAGCACGAAAAACGCCTCACGTACTGAGGCCTGACGTTGCCATCACACAGGGTCCTGTATCTTGGCCCGCCCGATACTCTAGAGTTCGTGTCTGGCGAACTGAGCGGTATGGAGGTCATCCTCGCTCTGCAAGAGGCCGAGGTGGACGAGGTTCTGCCGAGCTGTGACGCTATCTTGGACGCCTACATGAAGATTCCGTTCTACTCTTCGCGGCTACAAAAGGCGCGGAAATTGACGCTGATCGTGACGGCGACGACGGGCTCCGATCACATCGACATGTCGGCCGCCTTGTCACAGGGAGTTCAGGTGTTGACCCTGAAGGGGCAGACCGAGGTGCTGGGACAACTTACCCCGGCGGCAGAGCACTCATGGCTGTTACTCATGGCCTGCGCTCGGAAGCTGCTACCCGCAACCGACCACGTGCTGTTCGGGGGCTGGGACCGCAATCGGTTCCCCGGGACCATGCTACGAGGAACCACACTCGGGTTGATTGGCTGCGGGCGGATAGGAGGATGGATGTCCCGCTACGCCAGTGCCTTCGGCATGACGTGCATCGGTTACGATCCCCACATTGCTGATTGGCCCGATACGATCAAACCAGCCCCGTTGGATGAGGTGTTGGAGGACTCGGATTTCGTGTCTGTACACGTTCACCTCAGCCCGGAGACCGAAGGGCTTGTCGGTGCGCCGGAACTAGCGAAAATGAAGCGGGGAGCTGTGCTGATCAACACGTCTCGGGGGGCGATAGTTGACGAGGCCGCCTTGCTGGAAGCCCTTCGCTCCGGGCATCTCGGCGCGTCTGGCCTTGACGTACTGTCCGCCGAGCCAGAAACGGCGGCGGACCCCCTGGTCGAATACGCTCGAGATCACGACAATCTCCTGATTACGCCCCACATTGGCGGGTTCAGCCCCGGCGCGCTTTCCACCGTACTGAAGTTCTCCTGCGGCCGTGTGAGGGAAGGGTTGGCGAACTAGTGTCGGACGACCGGATCAACGGATTGGCTGAACTGCTGGTAGGTCGTGGCCTACGTTACGCGTTCGGGGTGGCGGGCAGCGGCGATTCGATGAAGCTCATCGTGGAACTGGGCAAACTAGGAGCCACGTACCACCCGGTAGCACACGAGGCCTCCGGGGCCATCATGGCCGGTGCTGTGGCACGGGTTACCGGTCGGCCCAGCGTCTGCATTTCTATAAAAGGACCCGGGTTGGTGAGTATGGTCCCCGGCGTTGCATTCAACCAGTTCGAGAACAGTCCGGCCCTAAGCGTGTCGGAGTCCTTCGGTCCACAAGTTCCAGGGCACCGACGCCACAAACGTCTCGACCACCCTGACATACTGAGAACTCTCGTCAAGGGCGTCTCAGGACTCAAGGATGACGTGTCGCTTGCCGGTCAACTGTTAGACGTGGCCTTTGCAGAGACGCCCGGTCCGGTGCACATTGAACTTGGTGGTTCTGTCAGTGGTAACTACGAACTCCGTGTTCTGCGACCACGCCGAAAAGACCCACACGATTCGGAAAGCCTTGAACGGATTTGCAACCAAATTAGGCGGAGCGCTCGTCCAGCGGTCATCGTCGGCTCGCTGGCGAGCAGACGCAATTGGGGTGGGCGACTCGCTGGTCTGAAGGTGCCAGTGTTTAACACCGCAGCTGCCAAAGGAGTTGTCGATGAACGGGCTGAGTTCAGCGCGGGTGTGTTCACCGGAGCTGGGGCGGAACTGTCACCAGAGTCGGTCGTGCTCCCCAGTGCGGACCTGGTGATAGGTATCGGCCTGAGGAACACAGAGGTGCTGAAAGCCGATTCGTTGCCCAAACTGCCCAAATTGAAAGAGGGGATCGCGTTGCTCGACGAGGTCGATGATGGCCTGTCAGATGGCTTCGGTGGCGTGCTGGCGCTCGCTGGCGAGCCGGGCATGAGTCGGGTACTGGACGAACTGGATGGCCACGTGTGGGGTGCGACCGATATCTCTGGTGCGCTTGCCCTGCTACGTTCTATCCTATCCGACGGCTGGGTGCCAGGCACCTGCTTCGATGTACTGAACGGTCTAGATTGGGACCACGGTCTGGCACTGGACACCGGCTCGTTTTGCACGGTGGGTGAACACATGTGGTTTGCCTCCGCGGCCCGGCCATTTTGGGGCAGCAGCAATGGCCGCTTTATGGGTGCGTCGCTACCGTTTGCCATAGGCGCTGCTATCGCTCGTCCCGGCCTGCCTGTTTTCTGCGTGGTTGGAGACGGAGGGGTAAGGCCATATTTTGCCGAAATCGGGCTGGCGGTGGATGAGTCGCTACCGGTGTGCTTCCTGCTCATGTCGGATGGCCGCTACGGCAGCGTCGTCGGAACGCCGGGGAAAGGTGGCCACACAGAGCGTGCCGTCAATATTTCCCGGCCGTCGTGGTGGAAGAGCGTGCAGGCCATGGGATGCGCGTCGGCTGAGATAGCATCGGCGGCCGACCTGCGCTCGGCCCTGGGCGCATGGGATCGATCTGGACCGTTGTTTCTGGAAGCACGATTCGAAGCCCAGGCCTACGGCGCAATGACGGAGAGGATTCGTAGTTGAACCTGCGTCTCTGGGAGCAAATCAGTGTTGGACGGTAAATTCATTTTGGCCGTCGTGCCCGCCAGGAGCAGTAGCAAGGGAGTCGCAGACAAGAATCTGCGAAAGCTGGCCGGTATCAGCTTGATAGGCAGGGCGGGCCTGGTGTTGGGTGAGTTGGATTTCCTCGACGCTAGGGTCATTTCCACTGACTCTCCGGGGTATGTCGAGGAGGCTGCCAGGTTTGGCCTGGATGCACCGTTCATCCGCCCGGCAGTCCTGAGCGGGGACGACGCCGGAATTGTCGAGACTATGCAGCACGCGATCGCAGAGTCGGAGGCGCACTACTCGGTGCGATTCGACGTCACTCTTATCATCGAGCCGTCCTCGCCAATGCGTATTGCCGCCGATGTCACCGGCGCTGTTCGCCTGCTCATTGACAGCGGAGCCGATTCGGTCGCGACGATGAGCCGCGTGCCCACCAAGTACCACCCCGACAAGCTTCTGGTTGAAGAGGGCGGCCGGCTGGATTTCTTCACCGAGACTGGGCGGTCGATAGTCGGCCGTCAAATGCTGTCTGACGGTCCTCTGTACAAAAACGGTCTGTGTTACGCACTGACACGGGAGTGCATCATCGACCGCAGCGCGGTGTTTACGGACAACACTCTCGCACTGATTACGGAGCGCGAAGTAGTAAACGTGGACGACGAAAACGAACTGACTTGGGCCGAGTTATTGCTGTCAGCCAGAGATGCAAACGCGCGCTAGCAGTGCCTAGTGGTGGCCGCGAGACAGCGCCGCCCACACCGACAACACCAGAAGTTTGAGGTCCAACCAGGGGCCGAGTGTTTCTATGTACAAGTTGTCGTAGCGCAGTTTGTTCCTGGGGACAGTGGCGTATTTGCCCATCACCTGGGCCAGTCCCGCTATACCCGGCCTGACCCTCAGGCGTTGAGGGAAGTCGGGCAGTTCCTGGCAGAACCTCTCGACCAGTTCAGGCCTCTCGGGCCGGGGGCCGACCAGGCTCATTTCACCTTTCATCACGTTCATCACCTGTGGGAGCTCGTCAAGCCGCAGTCGCCGCAGCACCCGGCCCACGGGGGTTATTCGCTGGTCGTTCGCCAGTGCCCAGATGGGGCCAGTGGACTTCTCTGCGTCCACGATCATGGTGCGGAACTTGATGACCCGGAAGGGGAGGCCGCCCTTGCCCACCCTTGCCTGGGTGTAAAACACCGGGCCCCGGTCGGTGAGCCAGATAGCCAACGGGATTAGCGTCCAGAACAGGAGCCAGACGGGGAACGCCAGTAGGTGCGCGACCGTCAGTACTGCTACGTCGAACGGGCGCTTGTAGCCGTCTTTGGCTGCGGGCCA
>CAUZIR010000180.1:0-4017 GCA_963579815.1 Dehalococcoidia bacterium | reverse complement strand
GCTCTCCAACACCACCACCATGCCGGAATGAAGACGACTGGCTACCTGGTCGCAGGCCGAGACAACCGCCGACAGGTCGGGATCCCGTGTCTTGGCCAGAGGAGTTGGTACGCAAATGATGACGGCGTCGGCGTCCGCGAGCGCATCGAAGTCGATCGTGGCCCGAAGCGAACCGTCGTTCACCATTTTGGCCAGGGCATCGTCTGAAACGTCCGGAATGTGGCTGACACCTGCATTGAGTGCCTTAACTTTGGCCGCGTCCATATCGATACCGACCACGCTGAGGCCAGACTCGGCAAACGCGAGCGCGAGCGGGAGGCCAACGTATCCAACGCCGACCACGGCCACTACCGCCTCTTTTTTCTGGAACTTACGAAGTAGTTGCTGCTTCACTCAATTTCCTGGTTCGAATGTATTGGCATAGCAATAGGAGTAAATATCGCCCATCTCCGGAAACTTAAAACACTTCCCTCATCGGAGTGTGACTCGTCAGGTCTCCAAATCTCCCATTGGACATCGCGAAGACTCTATTGCGGCTGACTCCGCTACTTACCAGCCAGGTTACGAGGTCAGATGAGTCTCCAGCGGTCGCCACGACTATCGCCTCGTTCTCTATGGCCTCGTCTTTATCGGGGCCGATTTCGCTTGCAGGGCGAACCGATCTGCCCAACAGTTCCCGATCGGCCAATGACTCGTCCCCCTGCTTTCCAGCGAGGTTCGGGGGTACAGCATAAAAGTCGACAGCTGCCACGCCGAGTTCGGTGAGAGCCAGGTACACAAGTTCAGTCATATCACCCGAGCCAATTACCGACACGCACGGTCGCTTCGACAATCCCGCCTCTTCAAGCTCGGCTTTGACGACGCTGCGAAAGGCGCTGTAGTTGCGTAGAAACTGCTTAACTACCCCCTGTGCGAGCGCCTCTTTGTGAGAGACGCCCGTGGCCGTGATGGCGTACGACCAGCGCCGCCAACCAACCTTAGATGTTCGGATATAGCCCTGGTCCGAGAGCCGCCGAATAAGTACGTTGGTGGCTCCCAGCGCAACACCCAGGCGGTCAGCGAGTTGGCGCTGGCTTACGTCTGGCTTGTGGCTGACCTCTTCCAGTACCTGCAACTCTCGTATAGAAGCAGCGGATGCAATGCTATGTTCACGGCCCGAACGCATAATTTGGACTATATGACCCCTCCAGCGCACCGTCAAGCGGTTTCCGCCTGTCTGCGATGTGGGCTTCGTCTGTGTCGTGGGCAGCGGGCGCGCGACTCGGAACTTGCTCGAACCCGGGCACGTATAATTTTCGAGGAGCCCCACCCTAGTTGAACTCAGACGCTTTGAACTCAGACGCCTCGAATGGCCGGGACCGGCCGCACAAAACCTCATCGCTTCCAACACTCGATTTGCGTTGGCAGGTACCGCTCGCCGTATCTGTAATCGCAATTGGACTTACGGTTTGGGTAGCGGCTGCCTACATGATCCCGCTGGCCTTCTCGGCTGGAGACCGCATCGACAGGCTTACGTCGGTTTCGCCTGCCTCCCTGTTCGGCTCTGAATCCGGTGCGCTCGAAAGCCTCAAAAACGACCTCGACGAACTGGACTCAGACATCTCGGGTGCCGCAACCGCGTTTCGTTGGGTGGGCCAGATGACCAAGGGACTCTCGTGGGTACCTCTTATGGAGCGTGAAGTGACCTCGTGGGAGTTCGCCGCCACTCGTGCCGAGCGCGACGTGGAGGCTGCACTCGCCCTCATCGCTGGGACACAGGCCGTCACCGCAGCATCGGGTGCGGTGGGTGCCGCTTTCACCCAAAATGCTGCCCCCAGTGATGCTGCCACGGGGAGCGACGGCACTGAGAACGGTGCCACTGGAGTGAACACAGCCGTAGAAACGGCTCGCAGGGAGTTCGCTCGGGCGGCCAGTCGCCTAGATCGAGGCTGGCGGGGGGGCGAGTCCGGTGGCATTGCGCTCAGGTTGCCCGGACTACGCTCTGCGGTAGCGGGCATGGAGTCAACCGAGGCCCGCATGGCTGCCGCTGCAGAAGTTGGCCTTGCGACCACCGACCTGTTCGATGTCGCACTGGAGATAGCCAGGCAGGCCAGGCCCATCGTCGGCCCAATTCTCGGCACAAGCAATTCTGGTTTGCCCGACAGCGACGAACTGGCCCGCATTCTGGCGACGATTGAGGCAGGTGCCGACGAGGCCGCAACAGTGATCGACCGGGTCTCCGGCATGCTCGCAAAGCTCGGAGACGCGGGCTCGCTGCAACGCGATCTCGCTGACTTGGACTTGCTATTGGCTTCGGTCGGCGATTTGACAGCGGCCGCAGGACTGGGGATAGACGTTCTGCGTCCGATACTCGACCTGGCATCCGGCGACGGCCAGGGGCTGTTGGGCGGAGCGGGTCTGGCACTGGCCCTGGACTCGGTCTCACAGGACTCCCTCCGACTTGATGAGGCCATTGGCCTGGCCGACGCTGCGGCGAACGCCATGGAACAACTTCAGCTGCAGGGCTCTTCGGCGCTACTTGGTGGGCCGGTTTCCGAACTCGCCACAGCAGCGCGATCCTTTCATGAGGGGTTGGACCTGGTCTCCGGGCTGTCGCGCATCGGCGGCGCCCTCTTTGGCCCGGGCGAAGACCGCAGCTACCTCGTATTGGGCCAATCGGCAGACGAGTTACGACCGACCGGAGGCTTCGTATCGGCGGTGTGGGTAATTTCGCTTTCCGATGGGGCATTGGACCAGGTCGAGTACTTTGACGTGGTGCGGGTCGACGACTATGACCGCATAGCGCTGTACCCCGTGGGGCCTCCCGGGCTGGAAGAGCACATGAACGGCTGGGTGTGGCTCATGCGGGATGTTTCCTGGGACCCCGACTTCCCCACCAGCGCCGTAGTGGCGCAGGACATCTTCAACCTCGGCCAACGGCGCACGGTAGACGGTGTTATTGCCGTCAACCAGTGGGCAATGTTGGAACTCGTAGAAGCCCTCGGATCTGTAGCCTCACCCGACGGAGGCGAACCCATCACCTCCAGGAACTTTTTGACGCTTATGGAGTTGGGCACCGACCGCCACGGCACGTCCTACTCGGACCTCGTCGTCCGCGGCCTCTTCGACGCTCTCAAACAACCTCGTAGCCTGTCCCAGCTATTAGACTTGGCGGCGGCCTCTCTCCGGGCGCTGGAAAACCGAGACCTGCTTATTCAGATCAATGACAAGCGTGCTGCCGAGGTCATCAGTGCTCAGGGCTGGAGTGGAGAAGTCACCGCGGTCGATCACGATTACATCGGCGTGTTCGACTCCAATGTCGGTTGGAGCAAAGTCGACCGCAATATTCAACGAAGCCTGAACTACGCCGTCGACCTTAGTAACCCGAACGTGCCACGTGCAACCCTACGCCTGACATACCAGAACCACAGCAGTCCCGGCTCGCCGCCCTGCAACCCTCAGTGGCGCTTTCGGGGCAGTGACTACAGCACCCTTAAAAACGCCTGCTACTGGAACTATTTGAGGGTTCTAATGCCGGGCAATATCCGACTGCTCGACAACACTGAACTACCTCTACCGGAACAGAGCGTGTCGGTCGAGTCCGGGTTCGGGACTCCCGGACAGGACACCTCTGGCGTGTCTAGCAACCACGGCCTGACGGTTTTTTCCGGACTGGTCAGTATCGAAGCAAGTACGAGCCGAGAAATTTCGCTGGTCTATGACCTGCCCGCGTCCACGGTAGAGCTAATAGACGGTCAGTTGACGTACAGGCTACTCATCCAAAAACAGCCGGGTGTGCCCAGGCGAGGGGTCTCGGTTGAGCTGCGGGCACCGGGAGGTTTCGAATTGGAATCGTCGTCGTTGCAGCCATTCTCCGAGACCGGGACCACGGTCAGGTACGAAATCTCGCAGACGAATGATATCCTCTTGGAGGTGGTATTCACCTCACCAACCGCTGTAAAGGCGAGAAACTGAGCCCAGTCATCGGTAGAGTAAGGCGACCGGCAAGATCGGCCGCCTCGTTTTACGTGCGAGCCG
>CAUZIR010000179.1:0-4054 GCA_963579815.1 Dehalococcoidia bacterium | reverse complement strand
CCATCTGGGCACCCCCCCGACCAACTTTGACTTCCAATGGAATGACAAGGACGGACAGTTCCATCGTGACCTCGGCATTACGCCGTTGGAGTTCGCCGAAAAGTATATCTCGACTCCTTACGACGAGTACGTATGCCTCGTCAACGATCCCAGGAAGACCAGCCCCATCGGGCGCACCTTCACCATTGGGTACCTCGGCAACGTCGTCGGCAGCACGCCGGTAAAGTATCTGAACATCGACGTCGACCTCATGAAAGGGATCACTCAGCGATTGCTTACCGAGAATCAGCCGGTCTGGATGGGCTGCGACACGGGTAAGCAGTCACACCGAGACCTCGGTCTATGGGACGCCGAGCTCTTCAACTACCCCGGCGTATATCAGTCCGAGTTTTCCCTGGATAAAGCGTCGAGACTCGAATTCGGTCAGAGCCAGATGACCCACGCCATGCTCTTTACCGGTCTGGACGTCGTCGACGGGAACCCACGACACTGGCGGGTGGAGAATAGCGAGGGCGACTCTGTCGGAGACAAGGGTTTCTACCAGATGAACGACTCCTGGTTCGACGAGTATATGTACGAGATCGCCGCGCCGAAGAGTTATCTGCCGGCGGAATTGCAGCAGGCGTTCGACGCCGACCCCATAGTCCTGCCCCCATGGGACCCAATGGGAGCGCTCGCGCGCTAGAATCGTCCAGAAATGCATGACCTGACGAAGGCCATGGAAACGTTCATCTGGGTCGGTGACACTACAGTATGCGTCAGGTTGTGTCCTCGAATGGAGCATGTAGAGGGCCCTTTTTGAACGACAAATGCCCTCAGTCCGAAAAGGCTGAGGGCATTTCGTGTTTCTGGTGGAGACGGGGGGGCCTGCATCGCCCCATTCTCGCTCATTGCTTCGTGAGAGAGTCGGCTACGTCGTTCCGGCGCTTTGAACGGGTAAGTTACGTGTCCGCAAGCCAGACACAGTAGAAACTCACCGTAAATGTCGCCGTCACGGTAGCGGCTGCCACGGCACCTGGGACAGGAGCTGTACCACGTGTTCGCGGTGTTCGCGCCTGGTTGGTTTGTCATATTGCCTTTCCCTCTTGAGCCTGACCGATCCAGGACCGGAGTCGATAGTTTCGCGGGAACCGGCCGGGCTCGACTCCCCCAAAGGGGTGATGGCGGGGGTGAAAAGTGGGTGAGGCCGGATTTCAAATGAGGCTCCAGACTCGTTTCAACGTGGCCGAACCGGGCTCGCCGGGCCGAGAACACCTTGTGCCCCGTGATACCATTTGCCCCTATTCGAGTTGCTTCGCGGACACCTGTATGTGAGTGTTTGAGAGAGGTAGGGGACATGCCCGAATGGTGGCTAGAAGCGGTGTTGCCGGGTGTGGTGTTCACAACGCTCTTCATTGTTTGGGTGGCACTTCCGGCCCGTTCCGGGGAGAATGACCTCGGCTCCAAGCTACGCAGGCTCATCGGGGGCCGCTAGCTCATGGAGCGACTGGACCGCGGGAGCTTTCGCCTTCCGGCCTTCACGCTGAGTTCCGGCGTCGCCAAAAAGAGGCTGGTGGGCCTGACGCTCATGGCCGTCATTCTCGGCCTGTTTTTCGCCTTCAACCGTTTCCCCAAACTGGACATCGTCCAGGGCGACCTGAACGCCGTATCCGGGGCTGTCGTCGAATGCTTCCAAGGCTTTTGTATTGAGCGCGAGCCCGACACGTCTTTCGTCGCGCGCTGGGTAGATTTTTCGGTTACTTACCTGCGGCTCGTCACGGTAGGTATGACCTTCGCGTTTCTCATGGCGGGGCTGGCCGAGGCGTTTCTCTTCCCGCCCGGGTCGCGGCTGTGGTCCGGCGGCGGCGTCCTCGGCAGGACGCTCAAGGGCGCGGCGCTGGGTCCGCTTATGAACCTGTGCTCCGCCTGCATCGTCCCGGTCTCTTCGGCGCTCAGGCGTAGCGGCGCGGGCATTGAGGGCACCATCGCCCTGGTGCAGGGTTCGTCCACCATGAATATCCCGGCCCTGTCGATGAGCGCTCTCATATTTGCGCCCCTTCTCGGTGGCAGCCGGGTGGTTATGAGCGTGGTCGGTGCCCTGGCCATTGGGCCAGCTGTGGCCTGGATAGCCCGGCGTGGTCATGAGGGGGCCGCCGAAGAGGCGTCGGAGGCCGCCCAAGAACTTCAGAACATGGTCATGGGCGAGGATCTCGCCCAGCCCTGGGGCGAGGCCATGCGTGAAGGCTTTAGGGAGTTCGCCCGGTCGAGCGTCACATACTTTTTCAGGCTTGGCCCGATCATGGCGGCGACGGGGTTCGCCAGCGGCCTGGTCATCCAGTTCATCGACCCCGACAGGGTCGGCACGTTGGTGGGCAACGACTTCGGGGGCGTGCTAATAGCCGCGACCCTGGGCATTCTCATAAACGTACCGCTTATGTTCGAGATTCCGCTCGTCGCGCTCCTGCTGTTGCTGGGCATGGGCGTGGCTCCGGCTGCGGCGCTGCTGTTCGCGGCGGCGGCGGGCGGGCCCGTTACCTTCTGGGGACTTTCCAGGATCATGCCCATGCGAGCGATGGCCGGGTTCATATCTCTAACGTGGCTGGTGGCGGTAGCGGGAGGCCTGGTAGTGCTGGTCGCTGCCCTCAGCTTCCCCGCGCTCGACTGGGGGTTCCGCCCCACCGACGATGCCGTCGAGTACCGCGCCGCCGAACGCACCGACGGGCCTTTATGGCAGGCGCTGGAAGAAGAAGGCCCCGCCACGACCGAGTAGATCATCGACCCGGCGAAAGGAGCCCTAGTATAAAAAAGAGCAAGACAGCGCCGTGGATGCCCGCAGCCGAATATGGGCGCTCTCTCCCGGTCTTCACCGTAAATTTACTGGTGACTGATGTGGTGAGAGGGGTGGAGTTCTACCGGAACGTGTTGGGCGCCGAGTGCCAGTTCTTCGATGAGGATTACGCAGCGATGACCGTGCACGGCGCTGATGTCATGCTGCACGCTGACCATGCCTACGACGCGCACCCCTGGTCCGGTCCGTTGAGTGCCGGTGAGCGCCGGGGCCTGGGAGCCGAGATGCGCATTTTCGGCTTGGACCCCGACGCGGTGGAGGCGGCCGCCAGAAAGTTCGGCTCGGTCGTCGTGCAGACTACGCAGAACAAGCCTCATGGCTGGCGAGAAGTCATGGTGGCCGACCCCGACGGCTACGTCTGGGCCGTGGGAGTAGCTACTTAGACCGCCAGTGTTTTTATCATGCGGGCAATCCGGCCGTGACAACGTCACTGGTCCAATAGAGAGACACAGGCGTCGTTGAAAAACCTTTTTCGGTCCTCGTTCGTTTTCGTACTGGTCCTTGTCGCCGTGGCAGCGGCCTGCACTGGCGGCGAAGAAGAGATCGACACAACCCAGGTCTTCACCGCTGTGGACTACGCCTTCCAGGGCCCCGACACGGTCCCGGCGGGTTGGACAGAACTGCGCATCGCCAATATCGGACGGGAACTCCACCACGCCCAGCTAGTGAGCCTGCCCGACGGTGTGAGCGCAGCCGGGCTATTGGCCACTCTGGGGGCGGCCGAGCCAGACCCGGATTTACTGGCTTCACTCACGTTCGCCGGTGGCCCCAGCGCCGCAGCGCCCGGTACGGCCACAAGCGCCTACGCGAAACTTGAAGTCGGCGAGTACCTGCTTATCTGTGCCATTCCCACGCCACAAGGCGTGCCGCACTACGCCCTGGGGATGTTCAAGGCCTTGACCGTGACAGCCAACCCCGAGCCAGCCGAGCCGCCGGAGTCAGACCTGTCGGTGAATATCGTCGACTTTGGGTTTGAACTTTCCGGGCAGGTCGAGGCCGGTACGCACACGTTCAGGGTCACCAACTCCGGGCCGCAGAACCACGAGGCCTTTCTAGTCGAACTGAGTCGGGCAGCCACTGTGGACGACTTCCTCGCTGCTGTGGCCCCCGGCGCATCGGCCGACGCGTCGCCCCCAGGCAACCCGGTCGGGGGCGTGCAGGCTATTGGGGCGGGAGATGAGGGTTACTTCACCTCGACGTTCGTGTCTAACCGGCGCTACGTGTTGC
>CAUZIR010000178.1:0-4095 GCA_963579815.1 Dehalococcoidia bacterium | reverse complement strand
GCCGCAAGGACGACCTGCATATCGACGTAGAGGTGCCGTTCGAGGTGGCCGCACTCGGCGGTGAGGCTGAGGTTTCCACCATGACCGGGACCGTCGTACTGACCATACCGGCAGGCAGCGGGAACGGCCGCAAGATTCGCCTGGGCGGCAAAGGAATGCCTGTGCTCGGGTCGTCCGACCGACGGGGCGACCTCATGGCAACGGTGCGCCCAACCGTTCCAGACGACTTGAACGACGAACAAAAAGAGTTGATAACAAAATACCGCGACACCCGTTCAGTCCCGAACCCATCGACGGACGGGAGTTGATTCGTGCGACAGGAGTACTCGAAATGAACACGAGTGACCTCTTTGGACGGGACGAGCCCGTGTTCGTCATTAGCGTCGCAGCCCGCATGTGCGGCGTGCAGACCCAGACGCTCCGTTATTACGAGACGCTGGGCCTGGTGGAACCGGCCAGGTCGCCCGGCAATCAGCGGGTCTTTTCCAGGCGCGACGTCGACAGGGTCATGCGGGTGCGCAACCTAGTCGACGACCTGGGAGTGAACCTTGCGGGGGTTGAGGTTATCCTACGGCTGCTCGCTCGCATTGAAGCGGCCGAACAGGCGATAGAAAAACTGCAACAAGAAAACAGCGCCCTGCGTCAGCGTATTCGAGGCCGCCGGGCGCAACCCTGACGAGCCGCATTCCGTCATATAAAAAGTGGATAACCCGGAGCCCAAAGAGGAACACGTGACCGAGCCCGAAAAAAACGAACGCCCAGAGAACCCACCCAAGCAGCCAGTAGGTCGGCAAGTAAGCCCAGAGGGTGCCGGGCCGCCCGGCCTTACCGAAATAACCATTCCGCCGGGCTCTACCGAGATCCGCCAGTCTCGTTGGGCGTGGATCTGGGGCGGAGCGCCCTGGGTGGTAGTGGCCATCTTGTTCGGCTCGCAGGACCCAGGCTCCGGATTTTTCATCTTCGCCATTGGCCTGGGGATTGCCGTCACCGTCCCCCGCTACCTGGGTTGGCGCAGGACCGCCTACCACGTCGCCCAAGACGCAGTGATCTTCCAGCGGGGCCTGCTGGGCAATACTCAGATGTACAATTTGCCCGCCGAGCAGTTCCAGCGCGTCGTAGAGCGGCCCGGCCTATTCGGGCGGTACCTCGGCTACACCGCCATCGACATTCGCATGCGTGAGGGCGGCAAGGTCAGCCTCGCCTACGTGCCTGCTTCAGCGGGGCTGACCGAGAAAGTCATCAGCATGCGCGACCGCTACTCCGACTACGACGAGGCGCAAGAACTGCACGAGTTAGCGATGATTGCGGCGCGCCAGCGCGGGGAGATTCCCGAAGAATACCAAAAGCCATCTGAAGAACCTGGGGAGTCTATAGACGTCCAGCCCTCCGAAACTACCGACACTCCCCAGAGCCCCAATACCTCACGAACAACCGAGGCAGGCGAGTATCGACCCGAGGTGAGGGAGTTCAAGGCCGACGACGAAAAGAGGGGCCGGTGACCACTTCCAGCGCAGACCCGCTGCTTCTAATCACAGCCGACCGACTGCTGGACGGCACCGGCGGTCCGGCTGTCGAGAACGGGGCGGTGCTGATCGGCGGCGGCAAGATAATCGCGGCTGGCCGGGCGTCCGAGGTGGTGGCCCCTGATGGGGCGCCAGTTGAGACCCGGTCTTACCCCGGCATGACCATCATGCCCGGCATGGTCGACTGCCACACTCACCACAACGGCTTTGGCGACGGCCGGGTGGGAGACACCATCGGCGAAATCCCGTCTGAAATACTGACCCTTCAGTCCGCCCGCAACGCCCACGCCAGCCTGTTCACCGGCGTCACCACCATTCGGGAAAACGGTCCGAAAGCCTACACAATGCTGCGCCTACGGGACGCCATTAATGAAGGCATCGTCACCGGCCCCCGCATGGTGCTGTGCGGCCGTGCTGTCTCAATAATTGGCGGCCACATGGGCTTCTTCGGAACCGTGGCAACGGGCGAAAACGAGGTACGGGCGCAGGCTCGCCGCCTTATCAAAGAGGGTGCCGACTACATAAAAGTCACCGCCACCGGGGGCACCACCACCACGTCATTCCCCCTGTTACCCTCATTCAACATTGACGAACTTCGGGCGTTGACTGAGACCGCGCACGGTATGGGCAAGCTAACGGCCGCGCACTGCTCGTCCACACAGGGCTCCATCAACTCGCTCGACGCCGGAATCGACATGATCATCCACTGCATCTTCCGGGACGCCGACGGCTCCGACGTGTTCCGCGAGGACGTGGTCGATCGCATCGCCGAGGCCGGTGCCTACGTAAACCCGACCCTGGCGGTGCAGCAGGCCGGTGTCTGGGCACTGTTGGACAAAAAATCTGAGCGACCGTTGAGCAAAACCGAACAGGCCAGCCTCGACGAAGCAGAGCGAAACTTCGAACAGCGCATGGAAGACTCCCGTCGCATGCTCGGCATGGGTGTAAAGATGATCACCGGCTCCGACTCGTCGTGGGCCGACTTCAGGCTCGGCAACGCCCCGTACGAAACGGAACTGCTGACGCAGGTCGGGCTGTCCGGTCCCGCCGGAGTCGCCAGCATCACCGGCGATGCCGCCAGGTCGCTCGGGATCGACGACATCGTGGGCACCTTAACGCCGGGCAAATTCGCCGACGTGGTGGTGATAGACGGGCAGCCAGACAAGCGAGCTGCCGACCTGTGGAACGTCGCCGAAGTCTTCCTCGGTGGCGAGCGTATAGACCGGGGCTCGGTCGAGTCCCGAGCGAAACTGAAGCAGCACCGGCCCGCCTCGGCGCACCCACACGAGCACTAGTCTAGAGTTGCCGGGCGAGGTGCACGCACCCAAATGACCTCTACTCAAGGCCGTATGTTGTGGGAGCCGTCCGAGACGGTGCTGCGCCACTCCAGCGTCGCTCGCTACATGCGCTGGCTGCGCGAAAACCGTGGGCTCACCTTCCCCGACTACGACGCCCTGTGGCGCTGGTCGGTTGACGACATGGAAGCGTTCTGGGCGTCGATCTGGGACTACTTCGAGATAAAAGCCCACTCGCCATACGAGCGCGTTCTCGACGGGCGCAAAATACAGTGTGCCCGCTGGTTCGAGGGGGCGCGGCTCAACTACGCAGAGCATGCGCTCGCTCGGCGCGACGATCACACGGCCATCATCGCCCACTCCGAGGCTCGCCCGCCGGTCGTAGTCTCGCACTCCAACCTCGCACGCCAGGTCGCGGAGCTGGCGGCAGGGCTGCGCAAACTGGGAGTGAAGAAGGGCGACCGGGTTGCCGCGCTAATGCCGAACATACCAGAGGCGATTGTCGGCTTCCTGGCTGCCGCGAGCATAGGGGCGGTGTGGTCGAGCTGCGCGCCAGAATTCGGGGTGCGCAGCGTGGTGAACCGGTTTCACCAGATTGAGCCGGTGGTATTACTGACGGTCGACGGCTACGTTTACGGCGGCAAGCGCTTCGACCTGTACGACACCGTTGCGACGCTACGCGAAAACCTGCCAGGGCTGAAGGCGACCGTCGTTGTCCCCTACCTCGACCCCAATTTCGCGGCAACTGACGGGCTGATGGCATGGAACGACGTCCTCGTGACCGGCGCCGAACCGAGCTTCGAACCGGTCGAATTCGGCCACCCGCTGTGGGTGCTGTACTCGTCCGGAACCACCGGGCTGCCCAAGGCCATCGTGCAGGGGCACGGCGGCATCCTCATCGACCACCTCAAGACGTCCTCTTTGCACCTGGACATCGGCCCGGACGACCGGCTCTTCTGGTTTACCAGCACGGGCTGGATGATGTGGAACTTTCTCATGTCCGGCCTGCTATTGGGCGGTGCCATTGTCCTGTACGACGGAGACCCGGCCACGCCAGACCTGATGACCCTGTGGCGGCTGGCGCAGGAGACGGGCGTCACCTACTTCGGCACCAGCGCATCCTTCATCCACGCGTGCATGAGGGCCGGGCTGCAACCAGGTCGGGACCTGGACCTGGCGCGCATACGGGGCGTGGGCTCGACCGGTTCGCCTCTCTCGCCCGAGGGGTTCGAGTGGGTCTACGAGGCGGTGAACTCGGACCTGCTCCTCAACTCCTT
>CAUZIR010000177.1:0-4117 GCA_963579815.1 Dehalococcoidia bacterium | reverse complement strand
CCTCCAGGATCGAAATCCTGCCATCACCCGACCTGCCCGACACCGAGTCCGAAGCCTCCGGCGTGTTCCTCCGGAGAGTGGACAACTCCGTGTTCGTGGGCACCGGCAGCATCGAGCTAAACGTACAGATCGAGCAAGCGGCCGACGGGTCCATCGTACCCAGCGTCAGCCTGAGCAGCGACGGACCAGAGGTCGAGGTCGTCATTACTCGCGACACGGTCCTGTACAAAGACGTAACCAAAATTCCCGGCCAGGGCGGCGTTCCGCGTAAAGCCGGTGACACCACGGTCATCCAGCAAATCGAGCTTGTCGACACGCTCGACGGCCTCGGGGGCAACGCCGAGTTGCAGGTGTGGGGTACAAGACGTGCCGACCGCGTCGTGGCCGACATCATCGTTTACGGCATCGTCGAGCCGAACCTGCCCTTCTAAGACATGCCGCCCCCCCTTAGTGACCAATCCCTCCGGCGACTAGGGGGGCATTCAGTTTCCGTAATCAGGCGGTTTGGGCGGGTCGGGGGAGCCCGGGAGATCGGGGGCCCCGAGCCGGTCAAGCTCGGCCCTGATCTGCGCGAGGTCGTCGCCGTCGGGCTCATGCCCCCCATAGAAAGCGGCGTTGAACGCCTCCGTCGAGGCATCGGCCAGATGGCCCGGTACCAGTTGGGCGAGCCGAGCCCGGTACTCGGCGGGAGTGGTCGATGAAGGCCTATCGCCTCCTCGGCCACCGGCGTGCAGCAGCAGCCTGTAGTACGACCGCATCGCCTCGACTACGTCTGGCGGACCGGACGGCAGCGTAACTCGCGAACCGGCCCGACGACGACGCAGCGCCGAGGGCAGCAGGCCAAACAGCATATTGGCCGCGTCCAGCATCGGGTCGGACTCACCCAGCACAGACTCCCTCACCCCCTCGATCTGAGCGGGTCGTCTGCGGCCCCGGCGGCGCAAAGCGAAGACAATCACGTACAGGGCAACGGCAATAACGACCGCCAGCAGCACCCACTCCAGGGCCGTGACGTACGACGGGGTCGGACCCGCCTCCCGCTGCAGGAACTGTTCACCTAACGACTCTCCCGTCGGAATCAACTCTCGGGTCGGGCCATCGCCGGAAAACAGTCCGAGAACCAGGCCGACCAGTCCATTAATCACCCAGGCAACGGGGAGGATGACCACGTAGAACAGGGCCGTCCCCATCCATCCCAGTACCTCGCTGACCGGCGCTCTGACCGCTTCGAGGAACTCCCGGCGAATGAGGCTGAACGCTGCACCGACGGCCAGGACCCCGGCCACCGTGCCAGCTACAACTCGGAGCCAGATCATCGCCCCCCTCTCGCCTCCCGCGCCGTGTCCGAGTCGGGCCACACCCAGGCCCGCCAGGCTGCCAGCGAAGAACGCGAACAGCGCGCCGAACGTATGCAGCACGGCCTCCGAATTAACGTCCACCAGCACGGCGAGCGCCATCAGGACCATGCCGAACTTGAAGCTACGGTTGAGCGACTCGGTCGGCTCCTCCGACGAGCCCAACGTGCCGCCCCGCCACCAAAGCAGTACCGCAGCTACAGTCCCAAAGGTCGCCCGGAAATTTGCGCCCGCCACATCGGAACTGCCAGAAGCCGCCATAGGCCATCCCAGGTTCCAAAACGCATCGGACGTACCGACCTGGGTCGCCATCGTCAGGTATATCGCAGACACACCGGCAATTATCTGAAGAACGTAAGGCAACGCGCCGCCGAACATCGAGGAGGAAAGAACGCGCGCCACACCGGCACCCGTGGCCAGCAGCGCCAGCACGGCCAGCCACCCGAGTGCGCTGCCGCCATTTCCCATGCCCAGGCCAATAATGCCCAGCAGCGCGAACAGCCAGGCGCTCTCCGCCACCACCAGGGCGGCGACTATCAGCCGGTCACGGGCATCAGTGCTCACTGTGAGGGCCTCATGCGTGGGAGCTGGCCGGTTCGTCGTCATTGGCCTTGTCTTCATCGGGCTTGGCATCGCCGGCCTGTCCCTCATCGAACCGGGCCATGTGCTCACCAATGTCGTGCATCACCACGCCCGGCGGCACCACCGGTGCTGGGGCCTCGCCGACGTACACCAGCGACACCGGGTGCCCTCTGCCACGGAGCCGTCCGAGTACCCCGTGCAGTTCGTCTGGGTAGTGGGCAGTTACAAGCAATACAGTCGCCCCCGACGGCATCCGGCCCATGTGGCTCTCCAGGTGCGCCGCCATTGTGGATAGCGATATCGACTGCAACGTTGCCAGCGTCTCCAACACCGCCTTCAGTTGCGGCTGGTGGCGCGACGGCCGTAGCTCGGCAGGTCGGTCGGTGACCATGGGAACCCCATTGGAGACGAGGCCCAGCGAGTAGCCCTGCTCGACGCAGTACGCTGCCAAAGACGCTGAGGCAGTAATCGCCCTCTCCAGTAGAACCGGGGAGTAGCCCAGCCAGTAATGCATGGACGTTTCCACCGACACGGCGAGTACGACCGTCACGTTGGCGCTGGGCTCGAACGTGCGCACCCGCAATCTCTGGCTGCGAGCGGTCGCCTTCCAATCAATGGTGTTGAGCGGGTCGCCGGGCACATAGTCCCTGGGCGCTGCGGGACGAGAAGGGTCCTGGAAAGCGCGGGGTCCGCCCGTCACATCACCCAGGGGCCGACCGCCCGGAATACCTATGTCGGGAAGCGGCACAACGCGGGGGTAGACCAGTACCGCATCCCTGTCGTCCGCCCTCATCCGCGTGTCGAACAGGCCGAACATGTCCCCCGATTCGATCTTCACGGGCCCTAGCCGGAAGTAGCCACGCTTGGTGAACCGCACCGAGTAGCTCCAGCTAATCCGTTCGTACCAGCCGATGGACGTCTTATGCACGAGCGTGGTTGCGTTGGGGCTGGCGCTGGGGGCTACCTTTGCGCCCTCCACCGTCACGCCGTCTGGAACGTCGTCCTCGGTGCGCACCCACGCCAGCGGCACCGGCTTGCGATTGGTCAGCACCACGCGCATGGGCGCGCTCTCGCCGATGAACACGCGCCGCTTCGGCAGTATCCGTTCGTATGTGACGTGGTCGAGCGACACCCTAGCCCAAAGCCAGCTAACGCCCGTCATGAGCAGACCCATCGCCCCGAAGCCGACGACGATGCTCTGCCCGGAGAACACCCCGATCAGGATGAGAACTATGAAGAGCCCGATCCAAAGCTCCTGCCACAGTTGTGCCAGCAACGGCCTACCCGCCCGTGCCAGCCCCGGTAGATCCGGAATCGGGGCCCAAAGGCCCGGAACTGGGGGGCCCGGAATTGGAAGCCGGGTCGAGTTCTATCGGCACCGACACGGCGGCGAGAACCTCTGCCACGATGTCCCGGCCAACGACCCCGCGCAGCCGCGAACTCGCGCCCATGATCATGCGATGAGCCAGCACCGGTGCCGCCATCGCCTTAACGTCATCGGGCAAAACGTAGTCCCTGCCCATAAGGGCGGCCCGGGCCTGCGAGGTCTTGTACAGCGCAAGTCCCGCCCGGGGGCTGGCGCCCAGTTCGACGCCCTCGTGGTCCCTGGTAGCCCTCGTCACCTGCGCAACATAATCACGAACGGCCGCGTCCACCCGAACCTCTGGAACAGCTTGTCGCGCCGTGGCGATGCCATCGGCATCGGTCACCGGACCGATCTCCGGCGACCCGGTCGGGTCGTCGAACCGGAGGAAAATTTCTTTCTCCTCGGCTTCGGTGGGATAGCCCAACTCGACCCGCACCATGAACCTGTCTAGCTGCGCCTCGGGAAGAGGAAACGTCCCCTCCAGCTCGACCGGGTTCTGCGTCGCCAAAACGAGGAACGGGTCTGGAAGCGGCATGGTCTCCCCGTCTATGGTCGCCTGCCGCTCCTGCATCGCCTCCAGCAGCGCCGACTGGGTGCGGGGCGTGGCCCGGTTTATCTCGTCCGCAACCAGCACCTGGCTGAACACCGGCCCGGCCCTGAACTGAAAGTCGCCCGTCTTCTGGTTGAAGAAGTTGACTCCCAGCACGTCGGCGGGCATCAGGTCGGGGGTGAACTGTATGCGTTTGAATGTGCACCCCAGCGAATCGGCGAGGGCACGAGCGAGCGTGGTTTTGCCAATACCGGGCACGTCCTC
>CAUZIR010000176.1:0-4173 GCA_963579815.1 Dehalococcoidia bacterium | reverse complement strand
CGCCCCCGAAGGTGCGCTCGACGTCGTAAAAGCCACCGGCGGACTCCAGGCCCGCCGCCTTCATGGCCTCGGCCGCCTCACGCAAAGGCATGACGTCGCCGTTGAAGTAGGCCGTGAGGCCGACGTTCATGCTGTTGGGGACTTCTCCAGTCATTTCTTGTTGCTGGCCTCGCCCTACAGGGTGGCGAGAATGTCTCGAGTTGTGGTGCCGATGTCGGCGGGCGTCGGAATGGTGATGGCCCCGGCAGCTTCCAGCGCCTTTACCTTTTCAGACGCTAGGCCCGCGCTGCCGGTGATGATGGCACCAGCGTGACCCATGCGTCGGCCTGGAGGGGCGCTGCGGCCTACGATGAGCGCCGCGACGGGCTTTGAAACCTCAGAACTTATGAACTCGGCCGCTTCCTGCTCTTTGGTGCCGCCGATTTCGCCGATGAGGACGATGGCGTCAGTTTCCGGGTCGTCTTCAAACATGCGCAGCATCTCGACGAAGCCGGAGCCGCTCACGGGGTCACCGCCAATGCCCACGCAGGTGGACTGGCCAATGCCGATGGGTGTTAGCTGCCCCACCGCCTCGTATGTCAGCGTCCCGCTGCGCGAGACTACGCCAACCCTGCCGGGGGCGTAGACGTGGCCGGGCATTATGCCTACCTTCGCCTTCCCGCCGGGCGAGATGACGCCGGGACAGTTGGGACCGACCAGGGTGGCAGACGACCGCTTGACGTAGTCGACCACCTTGACCGAGTCCAAAACGGGGATGCCTTCGGTTATGGAGATGACCGTTTCGATGCCGCCGTCGACAGCCTCTACTAATGCATCAGCAGCGAAGGCCGGGGGCACGAATATTAGCGATGTGTTGGCCCCGGTCTCTTGAACCGCCTGGCGCACCGTGTCAAAAACCGGCACCGAGTCTTCGAATGTCTGGCCGCCACGGCCCGGCGTGACTCCGGCGACGACGTTGGTGCCGTACTCCATGCAGCGGGCCGTGTGGAAGCTGCCCTCCCGTCCGGTGATGCCCTGTACTAGCAGTCTGGTGTTTTTTCCAACGAGGATAGACATAGGGTTAGGCCATTTCTCGGATTGCGGCGGTGGCGCCAGCGAAGTCGTCAACTAGGGTGACGTTCAGGTCTGATGCATCGAGGATGGCTCGGCCCTCCTGTGCATTGGTCCCCAGCATTCTCACGGCCATGGGTGGCACCGGGGTCTGAGACCGCTCAGCCGCCAGTAGGACTCCCCGCGCGACCACGTCGCACCGGAGAATGCCGCCGAAGATATTTATGAGTACCCGTTTGACGCCGGGGTCGGACATGATAATGGTCACGGCCTGGGCGACTTTCTCTTCGTCTGCTCCTCCGCCAACGTCGAGGAAGTTGGCCGGAGCCGCCCCTGCAGCCACCGTTACGTCCATAGTCGCCATCGCCAGGCCCGCGCCGTTGACCAGGCAGCCGACGTCGCCGTCGAGCTTGACGTAGCTCATGCCGTGCTCGCGCGCGGTCACCTCAATGGGCAGGTCCTGCGCCGGGTCGTACATTTCGCTCAGGTCGCGGTGCCGGAACAACGCATCGTCGTCGATGGTGATTTTGGCGTCTGCTGCAATGACAGAGCCATCGCCGGTGATGACCAGTGGGTTGATCTCGGCGAGAGAGCAATCGTTATCGGTAAAGGCCCGGTGCAGCGAAGCCACCACCTTAGAAAAAGCCTTGAGGGTGTCGCCCTTCAGCCCTAGACCGGCGGCGAGCTTGCGCGACTGGTAGGGCATGAGACCGAGGGCCGGGTCGATGGGTTCCCGGAGAATCTTCTCCGGGGTTTCTTCGGCGACTTTTTCGATGTCCATGCCCCCTGCCTCGGAGACCATGACGATGGGGAGCCCCATGCCGCCGTCCACCAACATGGCCAGGTACAGTTCACAGGCGATGTCGATGGTTTCTTCGATAAGCACGCTGCCCACCGGTACGCCCTCGGGACCTGTCTGCGGGGTGACCAGCTGGCTGCCGAGCAAGGCGCTGGCTACGTGCGCAGCCTCATCCGGTGTGGTTACGAGCTTTACGCCACCGCCTTTGCCGCGACCTCCGGCGTGGACCTGTGCCTTGACGACGACGCTGCCGCCCAACTCGGTGGCTTGAGCCCGTGCCTCGTCAACTGTGTAAGCGACCCCGCCCTTTGGGATTGGGACGCCCGCGCGGGCGAGCAGCTCTTTAGCCTGGTATTCGTGAAGTTTCATTTAGTGATTTTTGCCTGTACGGGCGCTTACTGCCAGATATTTTTGTTCGTCAGTTTTTTGGCGGCCAGCTATTTTCATGAGCCAATTGTTTTGGCGGAGGGGGTGGGATTCGAACCCACGTACCCTTGCGGGATTCCTGTTTTCAAGACAGGCGCCATAGTCCACTCGGCCACCCCTCCCCACAATTCCATATCTTAGTGCACGGTCCAAAATCTTGGTGCACTGTTCTAACCGGGCCAATTATTTCTCGCTATGCCCCGTCCGACAGGGGCGCCTGAACATCCGCCTTGACACCGTTTTTTCGCCAGCGTTACACTCGGTTGCAGCCCCACTGGTGCTAGCCCTTTAGCGGCTACGTAGACTGCCAGACACCATGCCAAATGTAGGGCCTGAAAAAGAGGACAGAAATTGAGGAGGGTGCTTACCGCATGGCCGATTCCCCGCAGCAACAAGCCCCCGTACTTCACCAGCAGTCGTTGGCAGAATTCGGTGTCTCCCGCTACTCCGGTACCGATGGCCTCGACGGCTTGGAGTCGGTCCTGGCGGCCATCGCCGAGGGTGCGAGGCGCCTGGAATTACAGGTTCGGGGCGCTGCCCTGGTCGGTGTTCTTGGCAGCACCGGCGAGACCAACGTGCAAGGCGAGATCGTCCAGCGCTTGGACGCCGCCAGCTCTGACACGTTCGTCGAAGTGCTCAGCGACTCCGGCCGTGTGGCCATAGTGGGCTGCGAGGAAATTGAAGAGCCGGTCATTGTTGGTGACTCCTCCGAACACAGCTACATGGTTTTGATGGACCCGCTCGACGGCTCGTCAAATATCGACGTGGCGGTCAGCATCGGTTCGATTTTCGGCATTTGGAAGCGCGACCCAAATACGCCCGTGACGCCTGAATCGCTGCTGCGGCCAGGGAACGAGCAGGTGGCGGCAGCGTACGTTGTGTACGGCTCCAGCACGGTGCTCACTGTAGCAACCGAAGGCCGGGTGGACGGGTTTACAATGGCCCCCTCTACTGGCGAATTCCGGTTAACCAGCACGGACCTGAACATCCCAGCGAAGGCCCCCTACTACAGTGTGAATGACGGCAACACCGCTCGCTGGGAGCCCGGCATCGTCAAGGCCGTGGACGACCTGCGACCGGGACGCTCGCAGCGATATATCGGTTCGCTGGTGGCGGACTTCCACAGGAACCTGCTGAAGGGCGGGATATTCCTGTACACAGCGGACAGTAAGAACGTAGACGGTCGCCTGCGGTTGATGTACGAGGCCAACCCCCTTGGCTACATTGCCGAGCAGGCCGGTGGCGCGGTATCGGATGGCCAACAGCGAGTTCTCGATATCGTCCCGGAACGCCTACACCAGCGCACGCCGTTGATTGTGGGTGACAGGGCGCTGGTCGAGCAGTCGGTGGCCACAATTCAGGGCGCGTAAGCAAAATTTCAGTCCGGCTTCGGGTCGGAAAGTTGGCAACAGAAAGGCCAGTATGGACACAGGCAAGCTGAGAGAGACCGCGAACGCCATGGTGGCGCCGGGCAAGGGGATTCTGGCGGCCGACGAGAGCGCGCCCACCATTAAAAAGCGATTCGATTCGATTAACGCAGAGTCCAATGAAGACAACAGGCGTTACTACAGAGAGATGCTGTTCCGCACGCAGGGAGCGGCCGAGTTCATTAGCGGCGTCATTTTGTTTGACGAGACGCTTCGGCAAAACGCGGAGGACGGCACACGCCTGGTAGACGTGTTGACCAGCCAGGGCGTCATACCGGGCATTAAGGTAGACAAGGGCGCAAAGCCCCTACCCGGTGCCGATGGCGAGACGGTCACCGAGGGCCTGGACGGGCTACGGGAACGGCTGGCGGAATACGCCTCACTGGGCGCTCGTTTCACCAAGTGGCGGGCGGTGATTACCGTCGGACACACCATCCCCTCGACTTACTGCATACAGGCGAATGCGCATGC
>CAUZIR010000175.1:0-4174 GCA_963579815.1 Dehalococcoidia bacterium | reverse complement strand
GTCACCGCCTCTGACAACCTGTTGTTTCATCAGCCACTCGCCCGCTCGGACTACGTCGGGGTCGTCCCCCGGCACGTCGGAGTCGAGCATTGCCATCATGGCCAGGCCCGTGTCCCACACCGGCGAAACGCAGGCCTGTACCCGGAGGGAGTCACCCTCTTCGATCATGAACCCTTCGAAGCCCTCAATGGCCTTTTTTAGCACCGGGTGGTCCAGTTCGTAGCCCAGCGTCGTCAGGGCCATGATGGAGTAGACCCAGGGCGGCTGGATACCTCCCCAACTGCCGTCGGCCTCCTGGTGGTCCAGCACCCATCGCTCGGCCTTGCGAATGGCGAAGCCCCTGGCCGGGTTTACCGGCAAGCGCTCCACCATTCTTATTACCAGGTCGGCGGCGTAGAAGAACGCCTCCCAGCCTATGGGTTTGTTGGGCCTCTTTATGGAGTAGTCGGTGTTGTCCGGGCCGTCAGGGAATAGCTCCGGTATGGCCGCCCAGGGCGGGGGCTCGTGCACCGGCTTGCGGTCCATGAGGATTAGCAGGGGCACGATGGTCGACCGGGCCCAGCTGGAGAACTCGTATATGTTCACCGGCAGCCAGTTTGGCAGCAGCATCAGTTCGGCGGGCATTACCGGCACGCCCGACCACTTCCACTGGCCGAAGAGCGCGAGCCATATTTTGGTGAATACCCTTGTGCCTGGCACTCCGCCCTTTTCGAGTATGAAGACCCGCGCCTTCGCCATGAGAGGCAGGTCGGGGGATATCCCGGCAAGCTTGAGGGCGAAGTAGCACTCGACGGTGGTGGACAGGTCGCCGGGTGCCCCGTAGTACTGTCCCCAAGTGCCGTCAGATCTTTGTTGACCCAGGATGTGGTTGGCCAGCTTGTGCCACCGGACCGGGTCTTTCAGGCCGAGGAAGTAATTGAGCAGGAGGAACTCGGCTTCCATTGTGGGGTTGGACTCCAGTTCGCCCCACCAGTAGCCCTCTTCGTACTGCTCGTCCAGCAGGTATCCCTGCGTGCGCTCGATGGCCTGGTCAATGCCATTGGCATTGACCTCAGTTTCGGTGGCGAGGCGCTGATGTGTGTCTACCATCTCGTTCTCAGGCCGTTCCCAACTGGTAGGCGGGGGTCCACGCGTCGGTCGTCACGACCGCTGACAGCGCGCTGGCCAACTGGGCGCTGGCCCGACGTACCTGGCCGGAGAGCGCGACGAGCTTACGCAGGTCCCCGGGGTGCCTGGCGATGTGCGCTGCGCCCTTAAGCAACGTACGGGCCTTCTCGTCGGACGCAGCCTCGCTCACGAACGGGGGAAGGCGCTGTTCCATCGGGTCCAACACTGTGCGAACCACAAGATGGGGCAGGCCTTTTTCGAACGCCACGTCGCTAACCCAGAAGCTCTCCATGTCGATGACGTCCACCGAAAACGTTTCGCCTATCCATCCCTTAAGGTCGTGGTTGTATACGAACTGGTCCACGGTCAGGCAGCTTCCCCAGGTGCACTTACCGGCCACGGCTTCGATGTTCTTTGTCAGGCGTTTCATTAGCTTGTCGTCGATGAGGGTGCGGCTTTTCGCACCGTCCTCGGTCCAGAAAGTCGCTGGACCAGGGAGCGCCCATAACTCGTTGCAAATGAACAGGTCGCCTGGCCGTGCGCCAGGTCGGACCCCTCCGGCGAACCCGGCGGACACTATCAGGTCGGGTGAGCGTTCGTCGATGAGCATCCGGGTGGCCAGTTCGGCCTTCTCTCGGCCCATGCCGCCCTCTACGAGCACCACGTCGGACATTTTGGACGACTCGAAGAATCGGACGCCGTCCTTTAAATCTGTGACCTCGAAGCCTCCCTGGTCGAGGAAGTCCGAAACCTCTCGGCCTATCGCCGATACTACGCCTATCACTTTCCGGATCCTATCACTATCCGGCGGCCACTCCGCTTTTGTTGGCAGAACCGCTCGTGACCATCCGTACGGCTCCCGCGGGGCTGGCGAACGCCTCGTAGATGGACGCCGACTCGAAGCCGCAGTGCATCAGGCAGTTCGCACAGCGAGGGTCTTTGCCCACGCCGTAGCGCTCCCACATTTCGTCCGACATAAGGTCGTCGAATTTCTGCGTATGCCGGTCGCCCAGCAGGTAGCAGGGTTCGCGCCAGCCGGAGACGGTGTAGGTGGGGTTCGACCACGCGGTGCACTGGTATTCTCTGTCGCCCCGTAAAAAGTCGAGGTAGAGAGGGTTGTTTCCGAAATTGATTCCGTGCTTGGGGTCGAGGACGCGCGCGAAAATCTCCCGGGCCTTGCGCCGGGAGATGAACAGTTCCTGGTTCGGCACCGAGTCAAACTGATAACCGGGCGAAACCATGCAGCCCTCAATGCCCATGTCGGTGAGCATTTTGAACATCTTGATCATGTCGTTTTCGTCGACGCCGTTGAAGATGGTCGTGTTGGTCGTTACCCGGTAGCCCTTTTCAAGCGCCACTTTCATGGCACGAGTCGCTATTTGGAAAACGCCCTTGCGGTAGACCGACTTGTCGTGCGCCTCTTCCATGCCGTCCATGTGGACGACGAAGCAGAAGTACTTGGAGGGAGGAATGGTCTTCATCACCCTTTCCATTAGCAGGGCGTTCGTGCACATGTACACGAAGCGCTTGGAGGCGATGATGCGCTCGACTATCTCAGCGATCTTCGGGTGCATGGTGGGCTCGCCACCGGCGATAGAGACAATCGGAGCGCCCGAGTCCTCGACGGCTTGCATGCACTGGTCAACCGTGAGCATACGGTCGATAACGGATTCGTATTCACGGATGCGACCGCACCCCTCACAGGCCAGGTTGCAGGCCTCGAGCGGCTCCAGCATGGTGACCAGGGGGAACTTGCTGCGACGTGCAGCCTTGTTCTTCATGACGTACCAGCTCAGGCGAACTGCCAGTTCCATCGGTCTTCCCATCAGTCTTAAACCCCTCTCACCAGGCCTTAATTGCCGCCTGGCCATTCTCGCTAGCTCTTGCTAGCCCTAGTTGTTGCCTTGGTTTCGCGCCCCTAAGCACCGGATGCTGAGAGACGACTCAGGGCATTCTAATGCGTAGAGCCCCTGCGGGGCTTGTGGCTCAGTGATCGCGTACCAGTAAAAAGTGGGCCAACCCCTCAATTTGGAGCCTCGCGCCCGACTCCAGTTCGACGGGTGCCAGGGCGTCCAGCGCCACTTTGGAGTGGCGTTCCGCCAACTCTTCGGCGAACCGCCGGGTGCCTACTCGTTCCATTACGTCGAGCACTGCGTCCACGTCGTCGTCGTCCGGTTCTGGCTTCGCGTAGACCTCCAGTAGCCTGGTGGCTTCCGGACCGGTCGCGTTGGCCATGGCGTGCACCACCGGAAACGAGTTCTTTTTCCTGCGCACGTCGGCACCGACCGGTTTGCCGGTACTGCCGGGGTCGCCCCACATACCGAGAACGTCGTCTTTGACCTGGAACACCAACCCGAGGGCTCTGCCGCACTCTCGGAACGCCTCGACGGTTGCCCTGTCCCGGGAGCCGACGTAGGCACCGAGTTCGAGCGAGCAGCGTATGAGCGCCCCCGTCTTGCGGGCGATCATGTCCAGGTACTCGTCCAGGGAAATGTCTCCCCGGCTCTCGTAGGACAGGTCAAGGAATTGGCCCTCAATCATTTCCAGGTAGGCGCCTGTCAGAGTCCCGGTCAGCTCGACGATGTCGCCGGGAGACATGCCGAGGCGCGTCAGCTCCGATAGGGAGACGTCGGCCACGGTTCGCAGGACATTGCCCACGACAATGGCCCTGGGCACGCCCCATACGGCCCAGATCGTCGGGCGGTGGTGCCGGGTCTCATCGCGGTCCTGTATGTCGTCGTGTATTAAGGAGAAGTTGTGGATGTACTCCAGTGCCACGGCCGCGGGCATGGCCTGGCCTGGGTCGCCACCGGTTGCCTCGCATGCGAACAGGCACAGCGTTGGACGCAGTGCCTTGCCGGTCGTGGCTTCTACAAGGCGGCCTTGAACGTCGGCCCATCCCATGCCGTAACGCAGCATGGAGTAGACGTCTACGGGTCCTGCGGACTCGGTCTGCGACATAGTAGGAGGCTCAACTGCCAGTCCCGCACGGAGCGCCTCTGCGAGGTCACTACGGTAGCGCTGGAACATAGGGGGAAGCCCGCCGACTTCGTGATCGGAGAGTCCG
>CAUZIR010000174.1:0-4191 GCA_963579815.1 Dehalococcoidia bacterium | reverse complement strand
CAGGGACGTGGCAATAAGGATGAGCAAGAGCACCGGCGCTGCCGCCACCCACCACGTTGGTTCGACCCGGTACCAGGCCATGAGTACGACCACTAGGGCAAAGGCGATCAGGAAATCCATCGCGCGCGCGGCGACCGCTGACAGGGGCAGGATCACCCTGGGAAAGTAGACCTTGGTCAGCATTGCCGTATTGGTGTTCAGGCTGTTGGTGGCGTCGATTAGCGAGTTGGCGAAGTACGTCCACGGGACCAGGGCAATGTAGCTGAACACTGCGTACGGGCTCCCATCCGACTTCACGCCAATTAGACGGCCGAACACGAACGTGAACGCGATCATGAAAAAGACGGGCTGGACCAGCGCCCACCCTATTCCGATGGCGGACTGAGAGTAGCGAGTCTTGATGTCTCGCCAGACAACAAACAGCAGCATGTCTCGATACCGCCATAGCTCTGGCAAGTCGACGAACGCCCACCCCGACTGCTGGCCGATGACGATCGTCCGGGGTGGAGCGACCTGCTCCTCTTGGTTGGCGATCACATCTGCCAACTGGCTCTGTCCTCCAAACTTTCCCGCGCTTAAACCCGGTCGGCGGGTGCGGCGGCGGGCCAACATCGGCGTTCCCGATCGAATTGCCCAATTCTAGCATCGCCGAACCGTCGCTCCGATGGTGTTTGGCCGCTTACTTGTGGGGCATTCGGGCCTTCGGGACATGCGAGTGATGTTTTGAAGTTGCCAAATGAGGCCATTCCTTTTCGTTGAACCTGCGACGCGCTCTGAGCTAACCTGTATCGGGGAAATCCCCGTTGCCGGGCGCATCGCCGGGCACAAACTCACACTACAGAAACTGGCAGACATGAAACTCGGAGTAATAGGCGCGGGCCCAGTCGGCCTGGTAACGGCAGGGGCGTTCAGCTCCCTTGGCCACCAGGTGCTTTGTGTTGAGAAAGACCCGGTCCGTCTCAAACAGCTAACAAACGGGAGCATACCGCTTTACGAGCCCGGCCTACAGGAACTGGTCCAGCAGGGCGTGGACAAAGGCTCCCTCAACTTCACCAACGACATGGGTGAGGTGCTGCGGTTCGCCAACGTCGTGTTCGTATGCGTCGGCACGCCCGAAGGGGAAGAGGGCGCAGCGGACCTTTCGCAGGTCGAGTCGGTCGCGGTAGACGTGGCCCGCAACCTGCCCGGTTACCGACTGCTCATCGAAAAAAGCACCGTGCCCATCGGCACGCACAGGCACATCGCTCGCACCATTTCCCGCCACGTCGGTCGGGACGCCGAGTTCGACGTAGCGTGCATCCCCGAATTCCTCCGTGAAGGCAATGCGGTTCACGACTTCTTCAACCCCGACCGCATCATCATCGGCGTCGGCTCGGACCGCAGCCGGGCGCTCATAGAAGACCTGTACAGCTCGTTCGACTGCGAAAAGGTGTGGACCGACCCCGGCACAGCCGAGCTGGTCAAGCACGCCTCTAACGCCTTTTTGGCTCTAAAGATCTCCTATTCCAACCTGCTCGCCGACATGAGCGAGGCCACCGGTGCCAATCTCGGTGCTTTGCTCGACGGTGTTGGCGGCGACAGCCGCATAGGCCGCTCGTTCCTCAACCCCGGCGTGGGTTACGGGGGCAGCTGCCTGCCAAAAGACGTGCGCGCATTCGTGCACTTCTCGACTCAGGCCGGCGTCGACTCTTCCATGCTCGCTGAAGCTCAGAAAATTAACGAGCGCCGACCAGTGCAGATAGTGGACAAGGTGCGGGACGCGCTGTGGCTGCTGAACGACAAGCCCGTGACCGTATGGGGCCTGTCGTTCAAGCCAGAGACCGACGACGTCAGGAACGCCCCCAGCCTGGACGTCGTGCGCCAGTTACTGGAGGCGGGCGCGAAGGTAACCTGCCACGACCCGGTGGCCATAAGCCGGTTCCGCGAGGCCTTCGACGAACACCCCGACCTTCGCTACGAGGCCGACATGTACGAGGCGGCTCAAGACAGCCACGCCCTCATCTTGTTGACCGAGTGGTCCCAGTACAAAGATGCCGACCTGGCGAAAGTTCGGTCGTCGATGACCATACCCTTAATCATCGACGGGCGGCGCGTCTTCGACCCCGAGATGGTCGATGGGCTCGGCTTCGAATACGAGGCGTTCGGCTCCGGCAAGCCGCCGAAACGCCACGGCGCCTAGGCGCGCAAAACAGATGCCCTGCTCATGAAACAGGTGCTGCTGGACACCAAGGGGAACCCGCGCGTGCAGGAAGTCCCCGCACCGATGGGTCGGCCTGGCTGGGTACTGGTCCGGACCGCCTTTTCGCTCATCAGCTCCGGCACAGAAACCGCCGCTATTCGGCACCAGTCGTCCCCCCTAATCTCCCGAGTCGCGGCCAAGCCCGCATTGGCCGGGGACCTTGCCAAAAAGGCTCTAAAAGACGGCGTCGGCTCTACTCTCGATTCGTTGCAAGAACGCCTGTCGCGCACGCACCCCATCGGCTACAGCCTCTCGGGCGTCGTCGAAGAGGTCGGCGAAGGCGTAAAGGGCCTGTCTCCGGGAGACCCGGTCGTCTGCTCGGGCGCAGACTTCGCCCACCATGCCCAGGTCGTTTCAGTGCCCAGGCAAATGGTGGTGCCCGTCCCTACCAATGTCGATTTCAAAAGCGCCGCATTTGCCCCGGTAGCCGCCATCGCCATGCAGGCGGTGCGCCGAAGCGGTGCCGGGCTGGGCGAAACGGTCGTCGTCATAGGTCTCGGCCTCGTCGGCATGCTCACATGCCAGTTGCTGAAACGAGCGGGCTGCACCGTTGTTGGCATGGACCTTAACCCGGCGCGGACGGCCGCAGCGCTCGCGTCAGGAGCGGCAGTGTCGGTGACCGACGCCCAGGCCGCGCGTGATGCCGTAAGCAACATGACGGCCGGACTGGGTGCCGACGCGGTGGTCATATGCGCCGCAACCGCCTCCGACGAGCCAATCAACCTTGCCGCGGCCCTATGCCGTGAGCGGGGTCGCGTGGTGGTGGTCGGAGACGTCGGCCTGGGGGCTGACAGGGAAGACTTCTATCGCAAAGAGTTGGACCTGGTCATGTCCCGGTCTCTGGGGCCAGGACGGTACGACCCTGCCTACGAAGTAGGTGGCGTCGATTATCCACCGGCATACGTTCGGTGGACCGAGCAACGAAACGTGGCAGCCTGCCTGGCGCTAATGGCCGACGGCCACCTGACTGTCGCGCCGCTCAATGCGGCCGAGATGGCGCTGGACGACGCACCCGCCGCGTACGCCCGCCTCTCCGAAGACGCACAAACGACCGCCGTGCTTCTGAGCCACGGCGACGGCACTTCAAATGAAACGTTAACCCCTCCCGACAGGCGCATCGAAATGGCATCGGCCGCGCCGCTCAAGTCGGGAACAATCGGAGCGGCCGTTATCGGCTCCGGCGAGTTCGCCAGGGCGGTAGTGCTGCCCGCGCTTAACAAAGCGCGTGACTTCGACCTGCGCGGTGTTGCCTCGCTACACGGTCACACGGCGTCGCACGCAACCGAGCGCTTCGGAGCAGCGTACGCCACCACCGACCCTGCGCAGATGCTGACTGACGACTCGGTGGCGGCGGTGTGGATAACCACCACGCACGAGAGCCACGCCTACCTTGCCATCGCGGCACTCGAAGCGGGCAAGCACGTCTTTTTGCAAAAGCCCATCGCCCTGACGCTGGAGGATGCCCAACGAGTAGTCGGGGCGGCAGCCAAAGAGCGTGTGCTTATGGTCGGGTTCAACCGGCGGTTCGCGCCCGCGTCTCGCGTGGTGGCAGAGCAAGTCCGGGCGGCAACCGGGCAAAAGCAAATTTCCTACCGGGTACGCGGCGACTCGCTGCCCGACGGCCACTGGCTCGACGACCCGGAGCGCGGCGGCGGCAGGCTCTTGGGCGAGGGCGTCCACTTCCTCGACTGGATGGCCTGGCTACTCGGCTCAGAGCCCGCCCGGGTGCACGCCACCGGCTCGGACGCGCCCGGCGGCACTGCGCAAGTGCTCACCGAGTTCGCCGACGGGTCCCTGGGGACTCTCGTCTACACAACCTCAGGCGCACCGGGCACCCCAAAAGAACGCGTCGAGGTGCTGGCAGACGGCCTCACGGCGGTCATCAACGATTTCGAGTCGGTGACTTTTATCTCCGGAACATCTCGTGCGAAGACCGTAAGGGCCTCCGGCAA
>CAUZIR010000173.1:0-4193 GCA_963579815.1 Dehalococcoidia bacterium | reverse complement strand
CAAAGACACGTCGAAAATCAACGCACTGCTAGACGAGATCACCGAGAGCCTGGATGACAGCTACGAGGCGAAGGCCATCAAGAACGCCTACGGGACTCTGGTGGACGAAGAATTCCGCAAGCGCATGCTCGAGGGCGTCAGGCCCGACGGCCGTGGTCCCTTAGATATCAGACCGCTGACTGCTGAAGTTGGCCTGCTGCCCAGGACGCATGGCTCCGGTCTGTTCTCGCGGGGCGAGACGCAGGCGCTGGGCATCGTCACCCTGGGCTCGGTTGGCGACGCTCAGAAGCTCGACAACATTAACCCGCGAACGACCAAGAAGTTCCTGCTGCACTACAACTTCCCGCCCTACTCCACCGGCGAGACCAAGCGAGTCGGCTCGCCTGGTCGGCGAGAAATCGGCCACGGCGCACTGGCGGAGCGAGCGGTGGTGCCCATACTCCCGTCGGACGAAGACTTCCCCTACACGGTGCGAGTGGTGTCGGAGATTCTCGGGAGCAACGGTAGCTCGTCCATGGCTTCGGTATGTGCGGCAACACTGTCACTAATGGACGCGGGCGTGCCTATCACTGCCCCGGTGGCCGGCATTTCCGTTGGCCTTATAACCGGCGACGGTGGCAAGTGGCTTGCCCTGACCGACATTCAGGGCAAGGAAGACCACATCGGCGACATGGACTTCAAGGTTGCCGGCACCCGAAAGGGCGTTACCGCCATTCAGCTCGACATGAAGGTAAAGGGCATCGGTTTCGACGTGGTGCGAGCCGCGCTCGACCAGGCCAAAGACGCCAGATACCAGATTCTCGACGTCATGGCCAATGCGATTCCCGAGCCCAGGCAGGACGTTAGCTCGTTTGCACCTCGCATGCTGCGGGTCACCGTACCGGTCGACAAGATCGGCGCGGTTATCGGCCCGGGCGGCAAGGTCATCCGGGGCATCATCGAGGCCACCGGCGCGACAGTGGATGTCCAGGACGACGGCGAGATTCTCGTCGGCGCCGTGGATGCCGAGTCCGCCCAGCGGGCGGTCCAGATGATCGAGGGCCTGACAAAAGACGCAGAGGTTGGACAGATCTACACCGGCAAGGTGGTTAAGATCCTCGACTTCGGCGCGTTCGTCGAGATCCTCCCCGGTAAGGACGGCATGGTTCACATCAGTGAACTGGCCGACTACCGCGTGCCCAGCGTAGAGGACGTTGTTTCCCTCGGTGAAGAGATCACCGTTATGGTCAAAGACGTCGACTCGAACGGCCGCATTAGCCTGTCCCGCAGAGCGCTCCTCTCTGGAGACGGCGAGGGTGGAAGTGAGGGCGGCAGCGAGGGCGGCGGAGAGCGTCGTCCCGAAGGCGATGACGACCGACGCGGCGGCGGCGGTGGCGGCTACAGGGGTGGCGGCGATGACGACCGACGCGGCGGCGGCGGTGGCGGCTACAGGGGTGGTGGCGGCGACGACCGACGCGGCGGTGGTGGTGGTGGCTATCGAGGCGGCGGAGGCGGCGACGACCGACGCGGCGGTGGCGGCGGTGGAGGTGGCTATCGCGGCGGCGGAGGCGGAGGCGACCGACGTGGCGGCGGCGGTGGTGGTGGCGGATACCGGGGCGGAGGCGGCGGCCGACGCGGCGGCTAGAAACCAAACTATGACCGGCGAGGCTGCAATTCGGGTCGTCGTCCAGGGCGCTCTTGGACGCATGGGTACCGAGATACTCGGCGCCCTGAGCCGCGAGGCCGATATGCAGCCCGTCGGTGCAGTAGACATTGCGGCCCAGGGCGACACCCTGCTGCTGCCCGGTGACGCAGGAAGCGTCCCGCTTTCGGCGGGACTGGCCGATGTTATTGGGGGCGCCGACGTCCTCGTTGACGTGACCAACGCCGACGGCGCATTGACAGCTATAAGATCGGCCGCTGAGGCGGGAGTCGGCGTCGTCGTCGGCTCCTCCGGAATTCCGGAATCAACGCTGACTGAGGCACGTGCTCTCGCCGAACAGCACGGTGTCGGCATCGTGGTCGTCCCCAATTTCGCCATAGGCGGCGTCGTGATGACGCACCTCGCCCGTATCGCAGCGAAGTTCTTCGATTACGCGGACCTCGTTGAGACGCACCACGAAAAAAAGATCGACGCCCCCTCCGGCACGGCGATGGCCATTGCCCGCGCCGTGATAGACGGCAAGGGAGGCCCGATGACGGCCCCGGCGGCTGAAAAAGAGACCATACCCGGCACCCGTGGGGGAAATTTCGACGGCGTCACCATCCACAGCGCCCGCCTGCCGGGCCGAGTGGCTCACCACGAACTGGCCTTTGCCGGGCCGGGCCAGACCCTGACATTGCGACACGACTCCATCGACCGTTCGGGCTTCATGCCCGGCGTTATCGCGGCGGTGCGTGCGGCAGCAGCGGGCCCTGGCCTGACGGTCGGGCTGGAAGAGGTTCTGGGCCTCAAGTAGCCTGCCGTTGACCTGAAAGCGGACCCCGACAGTAGCCGGCGGACCCCGGCCAGTTGTAACCTTTTCCGTATGACCGGATATAACATCGCCGTTGTGGGCGCGACGGGCGCGGTAGGACAGGTCTTCCTGTCCATGCTCGCCGAGCGCCAGTTTCCCATTAACTCTCTGCGGCTCTGTGCGTCTCAGCGATCTATTGGCCGCAATTTGGTGGTGAACGGGCGCGACCACACCGTCGAACTGGTCACCGACGAGCTGCTAGCCGCCTCCGACTTCGTGTTCATTTCGGCCACCACCGATGTGAGCCGTGACGTCGGCCGCCGAGCGGCTGATCTAGGCGCGGTGGCCATAGACGATAGCTCGGCGTTTCGTATGGACTCCGACGTGCCGCTGGTGGTGCCAGAGGTGAACGCAGCCGACCTGGACGGGCACAAGGGCATTGTGGCCATTCCCAATTGCTCCACCACCCCGCTGGCTATGGTTTTGCATGCTCTGAGTGGGCTCAGTCGAATTCAGCGAGTCGTCGTCGATACCTATCAATCCGTCTCAGGGACCGGTTCTGCGGCCGTGCAGGAGTTGTTGGAGCAGAGCGGACAGGTACTCGCCGGTGCCACGGTCGAGCCCGCCGTCTACCCGCACCAGATCGCCTTTAACGCCCTGCCCCACATCGACGACTTCCGGCAGGACGGCTACACCAAAGAAGAGCGCAAGATGATTGACGAGACGCGCAAGATTCTGCACATGCCCGATCTACCCCTATCTGCAACATGTGTGCGTGTGCCGGTGACGGTGGGACACTCGGAGGCCGTGCACATAGAGTTCGCAGAGCCGGTGGACCCGGTCGACGCTCGTTCGGCACTGGCCGATTACCCCGGCGTACAGCTCGTAGACGACCCGGCCGGGCGTCGCTATCCTATGCCGATTGAAGCGGAAGGCGAGGACGACGTGCTGGTTGGCCGCGTCCGGGCCGACGCCTCGCACCCGAACGGTCTGGCTTTGTGGCTGTCTAGTGACAACCTGCGCAAAGGTGCCGCCCTGAACGCCACACAGATAGCCGAGGAGATGGTCCGCCGCCACCTGGTCAACCCGAGAAGTTGACCCTCATAAGAAATTGGACCTGCGTGAGCGAAGGCTCACCGGTGTGAAAGATTGAAACGAATAGATGCCAGAACTGGGACGAGTAATAACCGCGATGATCACGCCCTTCGATGAGAGGGGCGAGGTCGATTACCGCGAGGCGGGTCGCCTCGCACGGGCACTGGTCGCTTCCGGCAGCGACGGCCTGGTGGTCACCGGCACCACCGGCGAGTCCCCTACCTTGACGGCCGAAGAATGCCTGGGGTTGTATTCGAGCGTCAAGGCCGCCATCGGCGACAGCGCGTCGGTCATCGCGGGCACGGGCACCAGCAACACCGCCGAGAGCGTCACCAACAGTCGCGATGCCCAGCGCGAGGGCGCGGACGCCGTGATGCTCGTGGTCCCCTGCTATAACAAGCCGCCGCAAGAGGGGCTTTATCAGCACTTCCGCAAGGTGGCCGAGTCGGTCTCGATTCCCAGCATTTTGTACAACGTGCCCGGCCGCACCAGCCTGAACATGACCGCCGACACCGTCATTCGCCTGAGCGAAATAGACAACATTGTCGGCGTGAAAGAGGCGGGCGGCGATATGGGGCAGGTCAGCCGCATAGTCGAGGGAACGGGCGACGACTTTAGGCTCTGGAGCGGAAACGATGACGAGGTCTTCGACATCGTAGCGGC
>CAUZIR010000172.1:0-4216 GCA_963579815.1 Dehalococcoidia bacterium | reverse complement strand
GATACGGCGAGTTCCGCCAGGGCGACAGGGAGCGCGGGACCCTCGTTCACGTTGACTCCCGATTCTCGATGACCAGTGCCAACGCGGACGAGAACGTCTTCGTTAAGCCTGGCCGCGAAGGCCTACTCGCCCTGAGCATGATTCAGGTGATTGTTAGCAGTGGCCTCGGTGACCCGGTGGCGGCTCGCGACATTACCGGCAGCGGCGCGGTTGACCTGGACCAGTGGGCGCCGGAAAAGGTCGCAGAGGCGACCGGCGTTTCTGCCGAGAAGATAAAACACATTGCCGAGCAGTTCGCGACGCACAGGCCCGCTCTCGCTATCGGCGGCGGCTCTGCTGGCGCGCACACCAACGGCCTGTTCAACCTGACGGCCATTTACTCGCTGAACTATCTGGTCGGGGCAGTGAATGCTTCCGGCGGACTGATATTCAACCCGGCCCCCGCGACGGACGACCTTGCTTCCGCCGAAGCCAACCTCAAGGTGGGCTCGGCCGCAGATTGGCGCGAAGTCGTGCGGGCGATGGCCGACGGCGACGTCAAGGTTCTGATGGTCGACGCGTCGAACCCTATGTACGGCATGCCGGAGGCGATGGGCCTGCGTGAGGCTTCCTTCAACGTGCCGTTCATATTCAGCTTCGCCAATCACCTGGACGACACGACGGCGATGGCGGACCTGGTTCTGCCCACCCATACCTCGCTGGAGGAGTGGGGCACCGACGTACCGACCGCAGGGCCTGGTCACCAGGTGGTGGGCTTCCAGCAGCCGGTGGTTCGCCCCTTCTTCGAAGGCCGGGGCGAGGAGCTTGGGACGAAGTCCATGCCGGACACGCTCATGGCTGTCGCCGCTGGACTTGGTATTGACCTGGATCTCGATGCTACCGACATGAAAGGCGTCGTTGAGAACGCCGCCAGGGCGCTGTTCGATCAGAACAGAGGCTCTGTCAGGGCCGATGACTTCCGCGCCTTTTGGGCCGGGGTATTGCAGCGCGGTGGCTGGTGGGACACGGACTCGGTCGCCAAGGCCACAACGATCACGACGAAACAACTGCCGGACAACGCACCGGCTCCCGAATTTGCCGGACCGAGCGGTGAGTCGTTCCACCTTGTGCCTTTCTCGTCGACGTCGATGGGTGAGGGACAGGGGGCGCACCTGCCCTGGTTGCAGGCGACTCCAGACCCGCTGACGTCGGCTACCTGGCAGACCTGGGTGGAGATAAACCACAAGGTCGCCAAGGACATGGACATACGCGAAGGCGATGTCGTGCGAGTCGTCTCGGCGTACGGCGGAGATGGCATTACGGCCATCGCGTACCCGCACCCCGGCGTGCCGCCAGATGTGGTTTCGATTCCCCTGGGACAGGGCCATAAGGCTGGCGGTCGCTACGCAGAGGGACGAGGCAGCAATGCGCTGTCTATCCTGGCGAATAAGCTGGACGACGAGACCGGCGCGCTGGCCTGGGCCGCTACCAAAGTGACTATTGAGAAGGTGGGCGACTGGAAGCGGTTGCCCAAGTTCGAAAACAACAACCCGGATTTCGCCCGGGACGAAGATCACAGAATTATCAAAATTACGCCGATCGACAGCTAATAACGGCTGGTCGCTGGCAACGGTTACCGAACAGCTAACGCGGGTTAGCGTTAATGGGCACCCGGCAGGGAGCTAAAAGAAAATGGCGGACGCAAAGTGGGGAATGGTTATCGACGCCGACCGGTGTACCGGTTGTCAGGCATGCGTTGTCGCGTGCCAGTCGGAAAACAACATCCCCATTAACGACGAGGGCCTGTTTAACCAGCAGCGGGCCAACCAGTGGATCCGGATTGAGCGCGTCTGGGAAGGTGAGTACCCGGATGTGAAGGCACGCTTCATGCCGGTGCTGTGCCAGCACTGTGACGACGCGCCCTGCGAGCCTGTGTGCCCGGTTTACGCCACCTACCACAACACCGAAGGTATGAATGTGCAGATTTACAACCGGTGCATAGGCACCAGGTTCTGCGCCAACAACTGCCCTTACCAGGTTCGGTTCTTCAACTTCTGGGAGCCTGAATGGCCCGAGAGCCTGAAGAACCAGTTGAACCCCGACGTGACGGTGCGTAGCCGGGGCATTATGGAAAAATGCAGCTTCTGTGTGCAGCGGATCCGCCGCACTGGTCGCAACGCCAAGCGCGATGGCACTACCGTCGAAGACGGGGACCGCGCGCTTAACCCGGCATGCTCGAACGCCTGCCCGACCGGCGCGCTCACGTTTGGAAACCTCAAGGACGAAAACAGCCAGGTGGCGAAGTTGGCTGAAAAAGAGATGCACGACAAAGATGGCCGTGGCTACCACTTGCTTGAAGAGTTGGGGACGCACCCCAGTGTCATCTATCTGAAGAAGGTCGACCCGGCCGCAGAGAAGGTGACAGAGAAAGCGCATGGCTAACGAAGCCATCCATTACCCCTTAGGCCACGCCGCCGATAACCCCAAATGGACCAGCGCGGAGATCATTACCGACGACCTGCTGAGCCGCAGGGAGAAGGCGAGTAAGACGTTCTGGATAGCCACTTCGGTTTTCGGAGTGCTGCTGGCGCTGGGCGTGATCGGCATGATTATGCGCCTCGTCGATGGCGTGTCGGACACAGCACAGTGGGGCTACACGGCCGCGGTGCTGTCGTTCATGCTTACGACCGCCTCAGCCGCGCCGATGGTCGCCATTGCTCCTCGGGTTGCCAAGGGCCACTGGCGCAGGATTGTCTCGCGTCCCGCTGAGATCTGGTCTGTCGCTGGCCTAATCAGCTTACTTTTGTTCATCCCCATGCTCTGGGCCCTCCCGAGCCTGGAAGACGGTCGACGGTCGATGTGGTTCTACCACCCCGGCGAGGTCTACCCGTATTCCCCGCACCTGTGGACAACACTTGCCATAGTGGCACTGGTAGTAGTCGGCTTCATGCTGCTTTGGGTCTCGGCACTGCCGGACCTCGCAGCCGTGCGCGACCGCTCGCCACTGGGAAGCGCCGTTAGGCGACGCTACACCTGGCTGTCGCGAGGCTGGATTGGCACGTCGGCGCAGTGGGACTGGCAGAAGCACCGGATAGGTATTCTCGGTGCGTTCTACTTCATCATGCTCATTACCGTGCACTTCCTGTTCTCCATCGATTTCCTGATGACACTGGTGCCCGGTTGGATAGACGCGCTCTACCCGGCGACCCACGCCGCTAACGCGCTGCAGGCAGGCGTGGCGACGGTCATATTGACGATGTTCTTCCTGCGCAGGTTCTGTGGCTATAAAGAGATTGGCCATGACCAGTTCTGGGGCCTGGGCAAGCTCATGTTTGCCCTGTCGCTCATGTGGTTCTGGTTCTGGTTCTCTAGCTTCAATGTGTTTTGGTATGGCAAGAAACCCAACGAGGAAGCGGTTCTTGAACTGTTTATCAAAGGGCCGTACCTGCCGATTTTCTACCTGACTTTCATTACGGTCTTCATCGTTCCTATGTTCACGATGATCTGGAACTTCTTCCGTCGAAGCGTTTGGGGACCGGCGATCATCTCTGTGTCAGTCCTGATCGGCACGTTCTTCGACCGGGTCAGGATTTACGTTGGTGCCTACTCGGTTAGCGACCAGGCTGGCAACCATGAAGGTATCGAGACGATTCCACCAACGGTGTACCCCGACCTGGCAGATGTGTTCATCGTCGTCGGGGCCATAGGCGGCGCGATTTTCGTGTACATGCTGGCGACACGTGTGTTCCCGATCATCAACGTGTGGGAGCAAAAAGAGTTGCTCCTTTATAAATTGCATAAGAAGTACCATCGCACCGTCGTGCTGGTACTTGGTAAGCCGGAGTAGCGAGGCATGCAGGAATACACTTACGCTACCGATAAAGAGCTGAACCAGAGCCTGCTAAAGGACGTCCTCGGCATGCCCAAGTGGTGGCTGGGAGCGGTTAGCTTCCTGGCACTGGTCTGGTTGATGGGCCTTGGCGCTTATGGCTGGGAACTCAACCAGGGCATTGGCGTCCTCGGTGTGAACCGCCCGGTCTACTGGGGCTTCCTTATCACGAACTTCGTGTTTTGGATCGGCATCAGCCATGCTGGGATTATGGTGTCGGCGATTCTGCGCCTGACCCAGGCCGAGTGGCGACGTCCGGTGACCAGGGCAGCAGAGGTTCTGACGCTGTTTTCGCTGCTGGCCGCGCTGTCAAACATTATGTTCCACGTAGGACGGCCCTGGAGGCTG
>CAUZIR010000171.1:0-4221 GCA_963579815.1 Dehalococcoidia bacterium | reverse complement strand
ATTTTTGTAGCAGGCCTGGATGTCCTTGGCCGCGGTTCTTGAGACCTTCCGAGCGGCCTTGTTGAGCGAGCTGATACACACTGCTTCGTACTTGGTAATGACCTGGTGGCAGGGCTCGTCGCCGGTGCCGTACTGACCGTCGGGACCCGAACATTGAGTGCCGGCACCCTGGGCTGTTCCTCCGGCGGCCAAGCACTCGACGATGGTCAAGTCCTGGCACTGCTTGCCGGTAGGTCCTTCTATGCAACACGCTTGTGTTGTTGGTTTGGCGGTCACGCCTATGCACTGGTCGGCCGGGTCAAAGCAGCTGGCGTCTGTGTAGGTGTGCGTCTGGCCGCGCGCGTCGGCAAAGTCGCAACCGTTTCTCCCGGCCTCCAGGTGGCACACCGTTTTAGCTGCGTTATTTGTGGCGTTAGCAAGGCAGGTGTCGTGGACGACACAGCAGTCTCTTTTGTAGCACTTGAACTCGTGGGTTTTGCAGGAGTCGTCGGGGCCTCCGCAGTCTGCCCCTTCCTTGACCTCACAGCCCACGCACTTTTTGCCGCAGGCGAGAAAGCACTCGAACTTGCCGCCTCCAGCGCACAGGTCGTAGGGTTGGTCGCTGCCGTTCGGTGCCAGCGAACACTGCTTACGTGTTGGCTGCACGGGACACTGTGAATCGCGTCGCAAATTCAACCGATCTGTTTCGTAGGCGACCTGCAGTGCCCCGGCCTGGCAGAGTTCCGTGCAGTCGGTGGCTGGTGGGCTCACCAGGCTCCCGGGCCACTGGAGGCTCAGAACGTGATTTGAGTCAGAGTCTTCGAAGAGGAGGTCGTATACGCCTCCGCTGGATTCGCAGAAGCCCTGTAAGCCGCCAATGAAATCTTCCTCGCCGAAGACACAGGTAGGCGCCGGGCGAACAAAATCCAAGGTGTCGGTGTCTACCTCGGCGGCATCAAGCGCCGAGCTGATACTGAGCTCGAGTTGGTTCTGTTCCTTTCCGGCAACCGGGAGTCCTGAGATCCTGATCTCTGAGCCCCCGTAGGCGATGTCGAAGACCAGGGTTTCAAACGGCTCGTCTCCTGTCTGGCGCCAGCCATCAGGGCCGAACAGGTCCTCACCGTTCCAGAGAGCGGTCAGGGTGTTGAGATCGGCGGTTTCACTGAAGCCGAATTCAACACTGATAGTCGGTTGTCCAGGGTTGATATTGATGGTTTCGCTGACCAGCGCTCCTACTTCGTTGACCTTGGTGGGATAGAGCAGGGTGTCTACCCCGGCTCCGCCGATATCCTTGATTCCGCCACCGGTGAATGTCGGTGCGATGGCAAGCGCCACCGGGTTGCTGTCGGCCAGGAACTCATCGAGGTTGGAAATGGTATCGCCGTCAAAGTCGCCGGCGGCATCAACCACTGCCAGGGAGCCGAACCAGAACATTTCCCAGTTGTCGCCGAGCCCGTCACTGTCGCTGTCGAAGGCGGCGCCGGTTATCGCCGGGAAGGCGTCCAGCGGGTCGGGCACAAGATCTCCATCGGCGTCGGCAGAAAAACCATTGTCGAGTGGAAACGCATCGATCCCGTCCGGAACCGTGTCGGTGTCGCTGTCGGCGTTGGTGGGGTCCGTGCCGGCACGGAACTCTTCGAGGTTGGTCGAGCCGTCACTGTCCGGATCCTCATCCGGTCCGGCTTGCAGCCCCAGGAAGAAACCCGTTTCGAAATTGTCCCCGAGGCCGTCTTCATCGGTATCTGCCGTTTCTGAGGCGTTCAGCGGGAACGCGTCGTCGTCGTCAAGTACACCGTCGCCGTCGATTTCGGCCTCCAGTGGCACGGGCAGGCCATCGGCGTCCTGATCATAACCGAAGGCGAGCAGGCCGGTCATGTCTATCGGGTCTCCATCCGAGTCAGAGAATTGGACATCGCTCAGGTAAACACCCACGCCGTTGCGTATACGCTGTCCACCGTACAGAAGGTCGTCGATCACGCTCGCGGTGAGAGTCACCAAGGGTTGATTGCCGACAAAAGGCCCGGCTGAGGCGGGGATATCGAACAGCCACACGCCAGGCTCCAGTTCATAGGGTTGGGGCATCGGGCTGGCATCGAGCAGAGTGGCTGTTCGAGGATCAACGCTGACTACAAAGCTACCACTGGACCCCAAGGGTAGATCGGCGTATGGCGTGACGGCCACGGCAACGGGCGCCCCGGTGTACGCGGGTAACAGCGAGGCAGTTTGGCCTTGCAATCCAACGGTGGAATTAACCTCTACTTCGATCTCTCCGCTGTACTTATTTTTTGCTCCGCTCAGACCACTTTTGGCGCAGGCGTAGAAATCGGGGTCAGTAGTCCAGCCATAGTCGTAGGTGCTCGCGTGGAACTGGCATAGAAACAGCATTTCTCGGCAGATATCCGCGCCTATATTCTCCGGCAGGAAAGGGACGTCAAACGTTTTTTCGCATACAGGGCCTACGTCTCCTTGTTCTCCCTCGTAGTCAGAATCCTCTCCCCACTCATCGTAAACCAGCCGTATGGGCACCTTGGCCAGACCGACAGGAGGGTCTCCGGAGATATCTTCTCTCTGCACCATGATGCAGAAGGAAACCTTGGCGGTTACGTTCTGGCAGGGCATGACGTCGGTGTCGTCCAGATGGAGTTCCACGCTTTTGACGATGTAGGCCCTTGCCTGGGTCGGTAGCAGGACGGACGCTGCAAATACTCCCAGGGCGAGCAAACGAAAACATGCACTTCGATTCATGGTTAACTCCGGTGGCTATGGCAGTGAGCGAGAACGATGCATACCGAACGCCTACGGGCTGGCAGCAGCTTGGTTCCGTAAAGCCATTTGGTGTGTGAAGATAACACAACGCTTTAGGTCCTGTCTATGGGTTCAACCCCCCGGTTGGGGGTATCTCTGGCCTCACTGGCGGATCAGACCGGGGCTGGACTTGCCTCGGTGCTATATCTTAAGCCGCGGCACTCAACGCCAGCCCGCCGACGACTGAACGAGCGGCCGCTCAGACCAGCGCCGGTCAGCCTAACGCGGGCAGGGCCTCGCCGGCAAAGAAACGGCGGGGGTTCTCGTCGAGCATCATCGAGATGTGCTCGTCGGTGGCGCCGCCGTCCTTGAGCATGGGCACTATACGTTCGATGAAATGGGTCGGCGTCCAAACCTCGAGCATGGCGGCCACCGCCTCGGGGTCGGGTATGGGGCTTCCCCCCCAGCACCACACCGAGTCGTGCGAGATGACCACCCTCGAAGCGCAGCCAGCCTCGAGCAGCCTTAGCAGGCTGGCAACCCGAACCTCGTCGGGCTGCAGTATGGCGATGCCGAAGCGGTCAAAGCCGAGGTAGCTGCCGCCCTCGACCAGCCCCATGTGGTAGCCGAAGTCGTCCGACCCGCAGCTGTGGCCGATGATGATACGGTGCGCGGGCACGCCGGCTTCGGTCAGTATGCGTTGCTGCTGGTCGCCCAGCACGCCGGTGTCGGTGTGGGTGGTTATGGGTGCGCCGGTCTCGACCGACGCCGCGGCGGCCGCCAACAGCAGCATGTGCTCGTACTCGCTTATGGCCGGCTGCCCGGTGGCCACCTTGATGATGCCCGCGCGCACGCCGGTGTCGCCTATGCCCTCGGTCAGCTCCTTGACGTACATCTCGGTGATGTCGTCGGGGCTGCCACCCAGCTCGGCGCGAAACTTCCAGTAGGCACCGCCGCCCTGGTCTTCCTTGTACAGGCCCGTGGCGCAGACGATGTTGAAGCCGGTCTTCTGGGCCACCTCGGTCATCAGGCCCACGTCGCGCCCGAGATCGTTGGGGCAGGGGTCGAGCATGCTGTTGACGCCGTGCGCCTTCATCTGCTCTATCTTGTCCACGCACACGTCGAGGCGCTCGGCGTGGTTCATGGGCTTGTTGAGGGTGTCGGACTCGGCGCCGGGGTAGGTCACGAACAGGTGCTCGTGCATCAGCGTGCGGCCGAGATCGTTTACGTCGATCGGCCCGGTGACGGTCTGTACCGTTGTCTGCGTGGTGGTCTGCTGGCTGTTGCTCACTGCTGTCTCCCGCCTGTGATGCTAAGGCAGCAGCCTGTCTAGCCGCCCCGCAGCGGTGTTGCCAGCGCGAGCTTTTACGGGGAGGCGTGCTGGCCTGCGGGCAAAGCAGCTTGGCTTTTACCTGGGTGCGGTAGTTTTATGCCGACCATGACACCACCGCTGTTGCGCGTGACCGCGAGCTGGTTTTCAGAAGGGCGGCGCATGGT
>CAUZIR010000170.1:0-4232 GCA_963579815.1 Dehalococcoidia bacterium | reverse complement strand
TTGGAAATAGCCGGGGAGCGCAAGCGCGCGATCATCATTGAAGCCAAAGAGGAAGCCCTGAGTATCAGGTCCTCCTCGGAATCAGAGATCAGGGAAAGACGATCCGATCTCAACGGCATAGAGCGCAGACTTTCCAACCGGGAAGAGCAGCTCGATCGACGCGGCGGCAACCTGGATAATCGAGAGCGACACGCTGACCAGCGTGACTCGGCGATTGAAAGCCGAGAATCGGAGTTGGAGGATCTCACAGCCAAAGAGACTGTACTTCTAGAGAGCATTTCAAACCTTTCTATGGAAGAGGCCGAGGCGCGCCTGCTGGCGATCGCCGAGGACGACATCCAACACGAAATCGCCCTCCGATATCGAGACCATGAAAACCGTGCCAGGGAAGAGGCTGAGGACAAAGCCCGCAACATAGTTGCCCAAGCCGTCCAACGCATCGCCTCGGACGTTGTGTCCGAAATCACGGTTACGAGCGTGCCACTGCCCAGCGACGACATGAAAGGTCGTCTGATAGGGCGAGAAGGTCGGAATATACGGGCCATCGAAAAGGCCACCGGAGTCGATCTAATAATCGACGACACACCAGAAGCCGTAACTTTGTCGTGCTTCGACCCGGTTCGCCGGGAAATTGCCCGGGTGTCCCTGACCCGTCTGATCTCAGACGGCAGGATCCACCCCGCTCGCATCGAGGAGATCGTCACCAGGTCCGAACAGGAGGTCTGGGACACCATCTGGAAAGCCGGAGAGACGGCGGTCTTCGAGACTGGCGTCCGAGGGCTCAATCCGGAAGTTGTCAAACTTCTTGGCAGGCTCAAGTACAGGTACAGCTACGGCGAAAACGTGCTGTTGCACAGCGTCGAAGTTGGCAACCTGGCCGCCATGATCGCCTCGGAAATGGGGGCCAACGTGAAGGTCGCCAAAATGGGCGGTCTCCTCCACGACATCGGCAAGGCCATGAGCCACGAAGTCGAAGGTCCACACGCCGAAATCGGCGGGGATGTCGCCGCCAAGTTCAACGTGCCCAAAGCTGTTTGCGCCTGCATTGCGGACCACCACAACGACAACCCCAGCTCGGTCGAGGGTTTCATCGTGGCCGCAGCCGACGCCATCAGCGCGGCCAGGCCCGGTGCCCGGCGAGACACCGTCGAGCACTACGTAAAGCGCCTGGAGGCGCTAGAAGAGGTGGCCAGCGGCTTTGAAGGCGTCGAGAAGTGCTACGCAATTCAGGCGGGCCGCGAGGTTCGCGTGCTTGTAAAGCCTGAAAACGTCGACGACTTAATGGCCGCCACTCTGGCAAGGGATATCGTCAAAAAAATCGAGGAAACCCTCGTCTACCCTGGACAGATAAAAGTCACGGTCATAAGAGAGAGCCGACAGGTCGAGTACGCTCGCTAACGAGTAGTTGGCGGGCTCGGAATCAACAGGTGACTCGTAACGTATGGCGGGCCGCTCACATCCGCAGTCGGAGGAGCGGCCCGTTCGCGTTATCAACCCAAGCTCAATCCATATGAATTCAACAAATCCCGATACCCAAATCCCGATACCCAAATGGTTGAAATAGACCTTCACATACACAGCACCCGTTCAGACGGGACGCTGACCCCGACCGAGTTGATCCGGCTTTGCGCCAGCAGTGACCTCAAGGTCGTCGCACTCACCGATCATGACTCAACCGAAGGCATAGCCGAAGCGCGAGCCGAGGCCGGGAAGCAGGGCGGCATCGAAGTCATCGCGGGCGTCGAGCTAAGTTGCGACACCAAAATCGGCGAGGTTCACGTACTCGGCCTGTTCGTAGACACAGAGGCTCCAGACTTCCAAAAGTTCTGCGAACGTACCCGCAGCGGCCGGCTCGAGCGAGGCCGTTTAATGGTCGAGCGCCTGGCAGAGTCGGGCGTGAAATTGAGCTTTGACCGCGTCCTTGAACTGTCCGACGGGGGAGCGGTCGGTCGCCCTCACATAGCTCGGGCCCTGGTCGAAGCTGGCTACGTAAAAAACACCAAAGAGGCGTTCGACACCTACTTGGGCACAGGCGGGTCGGGGTTTGTGCCCCGCCGCAGGCTCACCCCTCGCGACGCCGTCGAACTACTCGTCACCAACGGTGCCCTGCCAGTTCTTGCCCACCCACTCGTCTCTCCGGTGAAGGCAGGCAGGAAAGAAATAGGCCAGCTAACCGAGACCCTGGCCGACCTGAAGACGGCTGGCCTCGTGGGCCTGGAGGTGTACTACGCGGACTATACGCCCGAGCAGACAAGCCGCCTCGAAGCGCTGGCACAGGAGCACGGGCTCATCCCATGCGGCGGTACCGATTTCCACAATTCAGGGACGCCCGGCGAGCCAACGCCCGGCTCCGTCGGGCCGCCAATGCAGAGTGTGGAAGCGTTGAAGCGCCTGAAGCAAGACCGCGACGCCCGCGTGAGTACGAAATGACCTGGGAAGTGTTCGCGATTGCCAGCGCATACCTGTGGGGAGGCATCCCAACCTCTTATCTTGTCGCACGTTTTCAGCACGGCATCGACCTCCGCGAAGTCGGCTCCGGCAACGTTGGCTCGTCGAACCTGATGAAGACCTCGGGCTGGAAAATGGGCGTCCTCATCGGTATGTTCGACTCTCTAGTCAAAGGCATGGTGCCAATTCTCATCGCGAAATGGGTCGGCCTCGACCTGTGGACCCAGGCGGCAATGGGCATGGCCCTGGTCGCCGGTCACAACTGGTCGCCCTACCTCAAGTTCACCGGCGGCAGAGGGGTGGCCACCACCATCGGCGTCGTCATGGGACTGCTCATGTGGAAGGAGTACCTGCTCCTGGCAGTCGTCATGGGCGGTCTTGGCAGGCTGCTTATCGACGATATGAGCTCATTAACCCTCGTGGCCATGATCTTGCTCCCGGTCCTCGCCCTGGTCTTCGGGCAACCGGCCGAGGTCGTCTACGCCAGCGTCGGGATGAGTTCGCTCCTGCTCATCAAAAGACTGACGGGCAATTTTCAGCACCCTGCAGGGGGCGGACAACCGCTCTATGTGGTTCTCGCCTGCCGCGTCCTGTGGGATCGCGACGTGCGCGACCAGAAGGCCTGGATGTCGCGCAACCTGTCCAACGCTTCGCCATCGGACCTGGGGACGGGCGTCACCCCGTAACCTCTATCACTCCCGATACCCAGACCGTGGCCGAGCCCCACCACTGCAAACGCCATCCCGGCACACCTACCAAACTCCGGTGCGGGAACTGCGACGACGCGATATGTCCCAAGTGCATGGTGCACGCGACTGTCGGCATCCGCTGCCTGGACTGCGGCAAGGCCGTCACGTTGCCGACCTATCAGGTCACCGGCCAATATCTTGCGCGAGCAATACTGGCCGCTGGTGTCGTGGGAGCGGTAACGGGCGTTTTCTACGCGCTTGTCCTCGTGTGGATACCCCTTGTCAGCACCTTCGCCCTGCTGGGCATCGGCTACCTGGTGGCAGAGGCCGCGAGTGCCGCCGCCGGTCGCAAACGCGGCCGCACCATGCAATATGTCGTTGTTGGAGGGATACTCATTGCGTTAGTGTTGATATTGCTACTCTCCCCGGTGTTAAGCATCTGGACATTCGTCGGTGCGGTGGCAGCGATCTTCGTTGGAACCGGAAGAGTTCGTTAAGTAACTGGACTTAACGGTAAACAGCGATTTCGTTATTGACTCTATTCGGTCACCGTACTAGGCTGGGATACACGAAGAAGAAGTACGATTTGTTTACCGGCACCGGTGCCGCGTCGGAGGATTGACTCGTGGACAAGCTCGACTCCAGCATTATTGAAATACTTCAGAGCGACGGCAGGGCATCTAACGCCGGAATCGCCCGAAGGGTCGGCGTCAGTGAGGGCACCGTACGACGGCGCCTCAAGCGGCTGATTCAAGACGAGTTCATACAGGTCGTGGCCCTCCCGGACCCGGCCAAGATGGGCCTGCACTCCGAGGCGCTCGTAGGCATTCAGGTCGACCCGGACAAAGTCGAAAGCGTTGCCGACGACCTCGCCGGTCTAAAAGAGGTTACCTGGGTCGCCATGACGACAGGCCAGTACGACATCTTCGCCTGGGTTACCCTGGAGTCCGCCGAGGCGTTGGGCATCTTCCTGCGCACCAAGGTTGGGTCCATCCCCGGCGTTCGCAGGTCTGAGACCTTCGTGAGCCTGACGGCCAGGAAGCGCGGCTAGAGCGTTTCGGCCCGGGTCCAGTCAAAGTACCCCCACCCGCCGGT
>CAUZIR010000169.1:0-4235 GCA_963579815.1 Dehalococcoidia bacterium | reverse complement strand
TCTCTGTCTCGCCCGTCTGGCCCGTCTGGCCCGTCTGGAACGAGGGTTACGTCCCATGGCGACTTTATAGGCGTTGTCCTGCCGAGCCCGCCTCGGCTAAACGTAGGTGCAGGCTCGCCGGTGCCCGCGAGCGTCTCAACACTGCGGTCTGTCAGGTCGACGCGCCTGATGGCGTGGTTCTTGGTGTCCGCCACGTACAGGATGTCACCGTCCAGTGCCAGCCCTTGCGGATCATTGAATTTTGCAGAGCCGAACTCGCCGTCTGCCAGACCCGGCTCCCCCGAACCCACGACCGCCCTTACCTCGCCGCCCAGCCCGGCTATCACGAGCCGATGGTGGTTGGAGTCGGCAATAACCAGCGTGTTGGAAGGCTCGTGACCCAGGAGCTTACCGGGGAACGAGAGAGGCCCATACGCCATCTTGTCTCGCTCCAGTTCGAAGTGAAGGGGGGTGCGGTCGATCAACCCCCGGCCGTCGAAGTCGGCGATTATGTTGGCGATGGCGCCGTCCAGAGCGTCCACGTCGAACTCGCCCTCGTGCTTGCCGAGCACGGTGCCATCGGGGCCGACGAACATGAACGTGGGCCACGCCCGCACACCCCAGCGGCGCCAGACGTCGAAGTCCGAGTCATTCACTACCGGGTGGCCGATGTCGTAGCGCAGGACGGCCTGGCGCACGTTGTCCACAGCCTTTTCCTGTGTGAACTTGGCCGAGTGAACGCCGACGACGGCCATCTCATTTCGGTACTTGTCTTCCAGTTTCCGCAACTGCGGAAATGCGTGCATGCAGTTGATTCAGCAGTAGGTCCAAAAGTCGAGGACCACCACCTTGCCTCTGAACTCTTGCATAGACAAAGGGTGGTTGCTGTTGAGCCAGTCCATGCCCTCTGGGAAATCTGGAGCCTGCATATTTGTGTTGCCGGTCATAGATTATTCCTTTGTTCTGACTGTGCCCGCGCCTTGTCCTCGGAATGAGCAGGGCCAATAAGGCTACTTTATCTGGGTTTGTGCCGATGGGCAGGACGGGTTATAAACTGGGCCTGCCATGAAGACTTCTCGGACAGCACCCAGGCTGGGCGATTTGCCAGACCCCGGCGAGCGCACAGGCTGGCCCTGGACGGAGGCGTCATCCTCAGTTGATGTCGATGGTGCGCCCAAGGTGACTATCGTCACGCCGTCTTATAACCAGGGCCGCTTTTTGGAAGAGACGCTGCGTTCGGTGCTGCTGCAGGGCTACCCAAACGTTGAGTTCATCGTCCTGGACGGCGGTAGTACCGACGACAGCCGGGCGATTCTTGAGCGATATGCCCCGTTCCTGTCTCACTGGGAGAGCCACCGGGACGCAGGCCAGTCGGACGCATTGAACCGCGGCTTTCAGCGGGCCGGTGGCGAGATAATCGGCTGGGTGAATTCCGACGACCTGTTGTCGCCCGGCGCAATCGCTGCGTCGGTCGCGGCACTCGTGGTTCGCTCCGAAGCGGGGTTTTCTTACGGCGACTGGGCGACCATTGACGCGGCCAGCCGTGTTACCGGCCACGAAACGCCGCCAGAAGTAACGAACGCGGGGCTGCTGCACAGCCTGCAGAGCTACGTGGCCCAGACGACGCTGTTTTTTCGCAGGTCGGCGCTTCAGCAGGTCGGCTGGCTGGACGTGGACCTGCACCTGATCATGGACTTCGATTTGCTCCTGCGGCTAACAGCCTGCTTCGAAAGCGTGCGCGCCCCGGGCGAGATAGCACGTTTTCGGTTGCACCCGGACGCCAAGACTCCCACCTTGCAGACGCGCGCATGGAGGGAGCGGGGCAGGGTGGTGCGACGGTTCCTTGAAGGACCCGCCGCCCCCGCCGCCGCAAAGGCGGATCGCAGAAAGATACTGGCGGCGTACCACCGCCAGGCCGCACTGTACGGGCTCCGCACCGGTCGGCCACAATGGCTGCTCAGCCACGCGGCGAGATCCCTGATAAACGACCCTAAACAGGTATTTGAACCGCGACTATGGAGAGCGGCGCTCCGAGCCAGACGATGACCGATTCCAGTTGGACGGGTAGGTGCTCAAAATGACGGGGAACAACAACGTTCGTATCGAGGCCCTGACGCGCCAGGAGCTTCGAGAGGGCCGTGACCGCGGTCATTACCGGGCGGCCATACTGGCACTGGGTAGTATTGAACAGCACCTCGAACACCTCGCCGTCGCCTAGGACACGACGTCCTCGCTGCGGGTAGCCGAGCGTGCGGCCGAACGCATGTACCCCGACGTACTGGTGGCGGCGCCTGTCGCCGTGGGTATATCGGAGCACCATATGAAGTGGGGGCCGACCATTAGCGTCAGCCCGCAGGCCTGGCTCGCCGTGGTTTACGAGGCTACCGAGAGTCTGGTACAGCCGGAGATGTTCGACCACTTTTCTGACCGTCTGCCCTCGGGCGAGCGCACCTAGTGGGACAGGACGAGTTCGGAGTGGATTGCCGCCGTCAGCGGAACCGGCAGGTCGTTCTATACACGCCTGGTGCCGGGTGGACTTGGCCGCGTGCCCGGACTGACCGACCGGCTGGGTAGTGGATCGTCAATTATCGAGCTGGCGTGCGGGGCGAGTATCGGCCTGGCTCGCCTGGCCCGGGCATTCCCTGAAGCCGAAATTGTCGGGCTTGACGGTGACGCGTATTCACTCAACTTGACGACTCGCAGACTGACCGAGGAAGGCCTGGTCGGCAGGGCGCGTTTGATCGAAAGCTCCCTCGAAGGATTGGACGAGACAGACCGCTATGACGTGGCGATAAACAATATTTCTATGCATGAATGCCGGGACATAGATAAGGCTACGGCCAACGTATACAAGGCCCTGAAGCCGGGTGGAATCTTCGTTATCTCCGACTTCCCGTTCCCAGCCAGTGAAGAGGGCCTGCGGACTGTACCGGGCAGGATAATGACCGGCATCCAGTTCTTTGAAGGGCAGATCTACGACCAGCTTCTGTCGGTCGACGACTACGTCACATTGCTGGGCAAGCACGGCTTCAGGGGAGTGGGTTCGTTCGAGCTTACGCCGGTGCACGCGGTGGTACACGGGCGTAAGTAGGTTTCTTCCAGAAACGCCCGATCACCTAGTCATCGCTCGCCAGCAAGGGACAGGGGAGCGGGGCGGAGTTGAAGTGGTACCCCTGGCAGGACTCGAACCTGCGACCCGCTGCTTAGAAGGCAGCCGCTCTATCCGCCTGAGCTACAGGGGCACGTTGCGCTAAGGCTAGTCTAGCAAGCCGCCGCCCAGAAGGCAGCCGCTTTGGCTAGCGCTATTGGTCCTGGTGAATGTTGACCCGGTGCACGCGGAACCGGCCGAATTTCAGGGTGCGCACATTTTTTACCCGGACGCCTTGCACGTCTGACAGGGTGGTCAGCCGGCGCTGAAGCGCTTCACCAAGCGGCCTCGACACCGCCCATGCCCCGAGTGCTACTGCGGCGTTGACCTGCCAGCCCATGCGTTTTTTGCCGCGGCGTGCCCCCACGACCCGCATTGCACCGGTCGCCAGGAGCGCGGCAACGGCGAGATTGGTGCCGCAGCTAGGGGAGATGGCTAAACGGCTCTCTCCGGCCGACAGGCGGTCGAGAGCTTGCTGGGCGGCCTCTTTCACCTCTGACCCGGATGCGGGGGCCAGTAACCAGAAGCCCCCAGAAGTGGAATAGCCCGCGAGCAGCCCTTTAACGCCCCGGCCGACCATTACGGCCAGCGTGGCGTGTTCCAGCGCGTGGTTACGTCGAACCCGAGCTACTACTTGCACGCGGCCATTATCGCAAAGTTCCTGAAGGCACCGGGCCGAAGACTCCGGACTCCACAATGCCGGTTCCGTACCTGGCAACATTTACGACACCGTTAATAGCCGTGTCAATATAGGTAAATCAGGTTTGGCAGGGCGCGCTGAACTTCCGGCAGGGCCGTTGACCGGGAGGGTGTGAGGCGGCATGGAGGTTGCCTGCCAAGCGTTGTGAAAATTGCCAGAAAACTCTTAGAAAAGAGTTGAATAACTGATTGACTCAGTTTGAGATCGTCGCTAGTCTGTTTATCAGACACCATTGAGGAGGAGTCAAAAGTGAACAAGAAAACAAAGAAAATGGTCGCAGTCGAGGAGAGGTTCCAGCGCCCGCTGGAGAAGATGCTCCCTGAACTGGTAACCGAGCAGGGGCTTTCCGCCACCGCCGATCAGCTCGACGTGAGCAAGGCCACCCTGGGCTACTGGCTTCTAAAGCTG
>CAUZIR010000168.1:0-4235 GCA_963579815.1 Dehalococcoidia bacterium | reverse complement strand
GCATGCGTTAGCCCGGTTTGCAGCATTGAGTCAGGAAGCGGGAGTGGTGCCGATAGTGGAGCCGGAGGTTTTGATGGACGGCGACCACGACATAGACAAGTGCTACAAGGCCACCGACGCCGCCCTGCGAGAACTCTTCTACCAGCTAGGCCACCAGCGGGTGGACCTGCCGGGCACGATTCTCAAGCCCAACATGGTGCTGAGCGGCAAGTCGGCCACGAACCGGGCGACTCCCGAGCAAGTAGCAGAGGCGACGGTGGCGTGTTTCCAGGACACTGTGCCCGCAGCGGTGCCCGGCATTGTGTTCCTGTCCGGCGGCCAGAGCGACGAGGAGGCGACGGTCAACCTCGACGCCATCAACCGGCGAGCCGCCAGTGTCGGTACGCCCTGGGAGTTGAGCTTTTCATACGGCCGCGGACTGCAAGCCGCTCCCCTGGCGGCCTGGGGCGGCAAAACAGCCAACCGGGCCGCAGCACAGGCGGCGTTCTACCACCGAGCTAGGGTCACGGCTGCCGCCCGCCGGGGCGCATACGACAAGTCGATGGAGACCACATCCGCCTCCTGATTGCGACCGGGAATGCGGGGAAGTTGCGTGAATTTTCCCGAATTTTCGCAGGTGACTCGCTCGACCTGACCGACCTTGGGACCGAGGGGATCACGGCCGAAGTCGCCGAGACGGGGCATACGTTCGAGGAGAACGGGGTCCTTAAAGCCGCCGCCTACCGCGACATGAGCGGGCTGGCCGCGCTGGCCGATGACTCGGGCCTGGTGGTGGACGCGCTAGACGGTCGACCTGGTGTGAGGTCTGCCCGGTACGCGGGCGAGAGCGCCACTGACGCCGAGAACGTGGACCGATTGCTCCAAGAGTTGACGGCCGTCCCTGAGGCCAAACGAACCGCCCGGTTCAAGTGCGTGATCGCCATAGCATTGCCAGGCGAGACCGTGCAAACCTTCACCGGCTCCGTCGAAGGAACCATCGCCGAGCGGCCCAGGGGCGACGGCGGGTTCGGGTACGACCCGGTATTTGTACTTCCCGACTCCGGCGCACCTTTCGGCGGCGTGACGATGGCTCAACTCTCCCCTGAAGAAAAGAGCAGCCTGAGCCACAGGGGCATAGCCGCGGCCAAGGCAGCACGGTGGCTGCGCTCGCTAAAAGACAGGTCCGAATATAATTGATGGCATGACCCAGCCGACCGTTCCAGTCAAAGACACGTTTGGCAGGCCCCTGAGGGATCTGCGCATCTCGGTAACGGACCGGTGTAACTTCCGTTGCACCTACTGTATGCCCGCCGAGATATTCGGCGAACGCTACCAGTTCCTCAGCCGGGCGCAGCTACTGTCGTTCGAGGAGATCACGCGCATTGCGACCGTTGTAGCGGGTCTGGGCGCTGTGAAGGTCCGCCTCACCGGCGGCGAGCCACTGGTGCGCAGCCAGGTCGTCGAGCTGGTGCGAATGCTGGATCAGGTTGACGGGGTGCAGGACCTGACGATGACGACCAACGGGTACCTTCTGCCCAAGCACGCCGAGGCGCTGAAGCAGGCCGGTCTGCGCAGGGCCACCGTCAGCCTGGACACGCTCGATGACGCCGTGTTTCGGAAGATGAACGGCCGTAATTTCGGCGTGGACAGCGTGCTGGCAGGTATCGAAGCGGCAGAGGCCGCTGACCTGACACCTGTAAAAATAAACTCTGTGGTGCAGCGTGGCGTCAACGACCACACCGTCGTAGAACTGGCCAGGCACTTCAAGGGCAGCGGCCACATTCTGCGTTTCATTGAGTTCATGGACGTGGGCACGCTGAACGGCTGGGAGATGGGCGCGGTGGTTCCTGCGGCCGAGATCGTGGCGATGATCGACGCGGAGATGCCCCTTGAGCAGGTGCCAGCCAGCTACCCGGGAGAGGTGGCATCGCGCTACAGGTACACCGACGGTTCCGGCGAGATTGGAGTCATCTCCTCCGTCACCGCTCCTTTCTGTGGGGATTGCACGCGGCTACGATTGTCGCCCGAGGGCGAGCTTTACACCTGCCTGTTTGGGTCCAGTGGAACCGACCTTCGAACCCCCCTGCGAGACGGTGCTACCGACGATGACCTGGAGCAGATAGTGCGCCAGACCTGGGGGGCGCGACTGGACCGGTACTCGGCCGAGCGTACGGCGCTCACCAAGCCTCGATCCGACAAGGTCGAGATGTATCACATCGGCGGTTAGCGAGACATGGTAGACATCTACACAGACGGTGCCTGCTCCGGCAACCCCGGCCCCGGTGGCTGGGGGGCGATAGTCATTGACGATGGGAACAAGCGTGTCCTGCGGGGCGGCGACGACCCGACGACGAACAACCGCATGGAGATGCTGGCCGTCATTGAAGGCCTGCGCAGCGTGCCCAAGTCTTCCCAGGTAACGATTCACACCGACAGTACGTACGTCATCAACACCATGACCAAGGGGTGGAAACGCAAGGCGAACCAGGACCTTTGGGCAATGCTCGACGACCAGGTCTACGCCCGCAGGGTTAGCTGGCAGTGGGTGCGGGGCCATTCGGGGCATGTTCTGAACGAGGAAGCTGATTCGGTGGCGTTCGAGGAGTCGCAAACCAGGGCCGGGCGCATGAAGCCACGTCGGCAGCCCCCCTCGGGTGCTTCCGGCGCGCCAAAAATACCAGGGACACCGAAGACGCCGGAGCCCGCAACGCTGACGCACGTCGATGCGGCGGGTCAGGCGACGATGGTGGATGTAGGTGCAAAGCCGGAGACGAGGCGAGTGGCGAAGGCCGAGGGCCGGGTCAATATGAAGCCCGAAACGGTCCGGCTGATAAGCGAAAACGCGATGAAAAAAGGCGACGTGCTGGGGGTGGCCAGAGTCGCGGGAATAATGGCCGCAAAGCGGGCCCCCGATTTGATTCCGCTTTGCCACCCGCTGCCCCTCGACGCGATCACGGTGGACTTGACCATCGACGATGACACCTCGTCGGTCCACATAGAGGCCACCGCTTCTACCAGCGCGAAGACCGGGGTGGAGATGGAAGCGCTGACGGCTGTGTCCGTGGCCGCGTTGACGGTCTACGACATGTGCAAAGCGGTGGACAGGGGCATGCGCATTGATGGCGTGCGGCTTCTGAGCAAAACGGGCGGCAAGTCCGAGTACATTTTCGCCCCGTGACCCACAGGGCCACCTCATGACTCACGCGGGCGACGCATGAGCCCGACAGGACCGCCCAGTCCAACTACGGGCTCGACCGGTTTTGGCACACGCTCGTCTGAGCGTGTGCCTGTTGCTGGATCGCCGGGCACCCGGTCTGTGGACGTGGGCAACATGCGCTACCGGGGCGAGGTAATCATCGCCGAGGCGTTCCAACCGCAGCACGGCGAGTCCCTGCCAGCGCACCTGGACTTCCGGCTGGTGTTCTTCACCCTTCCCCGCCGGATTTCCCGAGACCACATTCAGGACCGGCGCATCGCAATGGCCTCGCCAGCCAAACCCCCGGACACCAAGAGGCAGGGCCTGGCTGCGGAGCTAACGGCCATTCGGGAGACGAAGGCCCGATACGATAGCAACTCCACACCACAAAGGCCTTCGCTCTCGGCACCGATGGCCGAGCGTGAGGACCAATTGCGAGCGCAGATCGCCAAGCGAGACGCCGCCAAGTACTCCGGCGGACGTGTCTACACCCGCGGGGGTTCTTCAATCGACGCTGCTGAGGTCTTTCTGGGCGATGACTTCGATGTCTGGGTGACGCGACTGGCGGGAGCCGTACTGGACAAGACTTGCGAGCGTCCAGCATTCGATCGGTCCCGGTTTTCCAACGTCCTGACGACAGAGGTTCTTTCCAATTTGCACCTCGGACTGGCCAATTCGCACCTCGCACTGGCCGCAGACGTCGCCGCCAAAGCGCCATTGGAGGCTTTCGCACCGGCGCTAGGTCTCGTAGGCTCGGCCGGTATCCCCGGCCCGGCCATCGACTTGGTGCACGCCTATGTCGGCAGCCGGGGTGGTGACGTCCCGGCGGACGAACTCATTCGAACGCTGCGCCAGGAGCACGGTGTCAGCACAGACCTGGCAGCCCTCTACTTGCTGGTTTTCGCTGTCGCCCAACGGGGAGAGATAGGACTTTCCGATAGGCACCAGGTATTGAACCGGACGGGCCAAGCACTGGAGAGCGACGCCCTGTCATGGGACCTGGTACCGGAGGTGCGGTTCACAGAGGGTATGGGACGCTACTTCGCCACCGTGCGCTCTA
>CAUZIR010000167.1:0-4245 GCA_963579815.1 Dehalococcoidia bacterium | reverse complement strand
CTGCGCACGGCGCAACGGCCGGGGCGATACCCGAAGACCAGGTCTTCTACTTGCTGGCCCGCGGCCTGGACATGGAAGCCGCGACCTCGTTGCTCATCAAAGGGTTTGCCAACGAGATCATAGACACTATTTCGCTAGACGGATTCCGGACATATCTTGAGAACTACTTCGAGAAGTCCGTGCCGCGCTACCGGTTCCAGGGGTTCGGCAAAGCTCGCGTCTTCGGCGGGCCCGCCGAAAGGGTAACTTAATGAGTGGCACGGGTAGCGTGATGAGTTCCGGACTGGACGACCTGTACCAGGACGTGGTCATGGACCACGGCGGCAATCCGCGCAACATGAACAAGGTGGACGGGGCCCAGCGTTCGGCGCACGGCTTCAACCCCTTCTGCGGAGACATAGTCGACCTGGAAATCCGAACCGACGGCAACTCCATAGCCGACGTCGGGTTCACCGGCAAGGGTTGCGCCATCTCCCGTGCATCGGCCTCGCTCATGACCGAGGCCGTCTTTGAGCGTTCTACTGAAGAGGCGAAGGCCATGTTCGAGGCTTTCCGGTACATGATTACCGGCGAGGGCGATGGCGCAAATAACACCGAAGAATCCGGGGACCCATCGGACCTGCTGGGAGACCTGGAAGCGCTGGCCGGGGTCGCCGACTACCCCACCCGCATCAAATGCGCAATGCTCGGTTGGCGAACCCTGATGGCAGCCCTCAATAAAGAGGACTCCCCAGAGACCGTCACCACCGAATAGCAGTCACACACCGTTCATAGCCAGTCGAGGCAGCGAGCGCTACGAGGGCAAGCGAAAGGGAAGCGAAAGGGAAGCGAAATGCACGTACCGATCCAAGTGGATTATGGAGTAAGGGCCCTGGTAGACCTCGTCCAGAACCGCTCGGAGGAAGATACGCCGGTGAGGACCGCGGCGATTGCGCAACGGCAGGCCATCCCGGAGCCGTTCCTTGCCAGGGTCATGCTCTACATGCGAAACGGAGGCATGGTCCAGAGCGTACGTGGACCTCAGGGTGGCTACCGGCTGGCGCTGGATCCCTCAGAGATATCCATGGCGCTGGTGATGGATTGCCTGGGCGGGAAGTCACCCCTGCTGGCCTGTCTAGACGACCATGCTGCCTGCAACAAGTGGTCCGTCTGCTCCCAGAAATATGTGTGGTCGGTGGTGGAAGAGGCGATGAGGCAGGTGCTCGAATCGACCAGCATCCAGGACCTGGTGGACAGAATGCGCGTGGAGCCGGTCGCCGCAACGGCCTGAAGTTCAACTGCTATTCAGAGAAAGCAATAATTAATGGCGTTCACTAAACTTGGCAAGGTCGCCGACATCTCCGAGGGTGCCGGGAACATGTACGACCTGGGCAACCGCTGGATCGGCGTATTCAAGGTGGAGGGTGAACTGCTCGCCATTGACGACATCTGCTCACACGCCGAGGCCTACCTGCACGAAGGCGTGCTGGAGGGCTGCGTCGTAGAGTGCGATGCACACGGCGCTCGCTTCGACATTCGCACCGGCAAAGTAGAAGAGGGACCGGCGATTACGCCCATCGACACGTACGAGGTCCGCATAGTCGGCGATGATTTCGAAGTCGACCTATAGCTCTTTATGCCCCAAGCCATAAATACGAACCTCATCCGGGCCGACTTCCCCATTTTGCAAAGGGAGGTCTACGGCCTGCCGCTGGCGTACCTGGACAACGCTGCTACTTCCCAGAAGCCGCGTAGCGTCATCCAGGCCCTGGTGGACTACTACGAGGGCTACAACTCCAACGTGCACCGGGGCGTACACGCCCTGAGCATGGAGGCAACCGAGCGCTACGAGGGTGCGCGGGCAAAAGTCGCCAGTTTCATCGGCGCGCCCAGACCCGAAAACATCGTGTGGACTAGGGGCACGACCGAGTCCATCAACCTGGTGGCGTACAGCTGGGCACCGGCGAACATAGCCCCAGGTGATGCAATAGTCGTCTCGCAAATGGAGCACCACTCCAACATAGTCACGTGGCAAAAAGTGGCCCGCGAGCAAGGTGCCGAGTTACGCGTCATCCCCCTTAACCGCGACGGCACGCTGGACATGGCCGTCGCAGAGCAGTACCTGGACGAACGAGTGAAGCTGCTGGCCATATGCCACGCCTCCAACTCACTGGGGACTATCAACCCCGTTAAAGAGCTAACAAAACGCGCGCACGCCGTTGGTGCCAAGGTACTCATTGATGGGGCCCAGAGCGTTCCCCACATGCCCGTCGACGTTGCCGACCTGGACTGCGACTTCCTCGCCTTCTCCGGCCACAAAATGCTCGGTCCGACCGGCATAGGCGCCCTGTATGGGAAGCCGGAATTGCTGGAGAACATGGAGCCCTTCATGCGAGGGGGAGACATGGTCCTTGAGGTGTGGAACGACCGCGCCACCTGGAACGACGTACCCAACAAGTTCGAGGCTGGCACCCCCAACATCGCCGACGCCATCGCACTGGGCGCCGCGGTGGACTACCTGTCGGGCCTGGGCATGGACAACGTTCGAGAGCACGAAAAGGCCATCACCGGCTATGCCCTAAAGCGTTTCGCAGAGTTCGAAGACCTGGACATGTACGGGCCTTCGGACGTCGAAAAACGCGGCGGCGTACTGTCGTTCCACTCCGAAGACGTACATCCTCACGACCTGGGCACCTTCCTCGACCGGGCCGGAATCGCCATCCGCACCGGCCACCACTGCACAATGCCGCTTATGCGATCTCTCGGCGTGGTTGCCACCGCCAGGGCCAGCTTCTACCTCTACAACACCGAGGAAGAGGTCGACCGACTGGCAGACGGCATGCGGGACGCCATGCGGTACTTCTCCGACGGCGGCAGCTAACCCTCTTGTCTGTCGATAATATGGGCTCCGACCTCGATGATCTTTACAACGAGGCCATCCTCGACCACGCCCGCAGCCCCCGGCACGACGCAGCCCCCGAGCGCTCCGATGCTGCTGGCGACGCGATAAACCCCTTCTGCGGTGACGAAGCCCACGTCCAGTTCGCAATTGACGGCGACGCCATAACGGGCCTGGGCATGCAGACGGTTGGTTGCTCCATAAACCGGGCGTCAGGCTCGATGATCGCCGACGCTCTGAAAGAGGCGTCCCTAGAAGATGCTAGGGCCCTGGCATCCGACTACAGGGCGCTGATGATGGGACAGACGCTCGCGGAAGGCCGGAGGGAAGCCCTGGGCCAACTGGCGCTCATGGAGAGCGTGCACCAGTTCCCCGTACGCATCAAGTGCGCTCTACTGCCCCTCTCGGCCGTGGAAGAGGCGATCTCTCGAAAGTAACTCTTTAGGGCCAGAAACCTCTTAGGGCTCCAGCCACACCGACGCCCAGTGGGCGTACTCGAAACCAGAGAGGTTGGAGTGGAAGTTACGCACCCACGGCTGCACCGCCCACACCGAAGTACGGGTGACGGGCATGAACCGCACCGCCGAAGCCAGCATGCGGCGCTGTATCTCCTTGAGCCTGGCCCGTCTCACGTCGGAGTCGTACTCCCCGCCCTGAAGCTCAATGAGGATGTCCAACTGCTCGTCTTGCGGGCCGCCCCGGTAGTAAGGGCCCGCGCTGTGTACAACTGTGAACAGGAATACATTTGGCGAACTGACCGGGGGAATGGGCCCTAAAAATGCCTGATAGTCGCCACCTTTCCACACGTCGTCCGCGAAGGCAACTCTAGTGACCTCTTGCACGGTGACGTCGAAGCCGACGGCCCTGAGTTCGTCTGCAATGCGGTTGGCGTGCTGGACGTATGCGTCTCCGAATCTGCCGACCTTTATCGTCACGGCTGCGAGGTCTCGGCCGGACAGCAACTGCCGAGCCGCGGACGGGCTGGCGATGTGGCCTAGCAGATCCGTCGCCTCCAGGCCCCAGGCTGGCCCGTTGAGCGGAAATCCGAACGAAAGGTACCCGGCGCCCTTCCATATGTCTTCCACCGCCTGTGCCGGGTTCAGGGAAGCGAATGCCGCCTGGCGCACGTCGAGGTCATCGAACGGGGGCATGTCCGGGTTCAGCGCGAACTCGACGCCCGACCCGGTCTCGGGGACCGAGATCGCGTGCGGGTCCCTAAGTCTTCCTTTCAGGGCGTCCCACTCAAACTGGGTCAACTCCATAATGTCTATCTGGCCGACTATGAACGCCGCGTCCCTCGTCTGCGGGTCGTCTACCACATGGACCCGCAGTTCGGCCGGATAGGGCAACTCGCCATCGAAGTAGCC
>CAUZIR010000166.1:0-4248 GCA_963579815.1 Dehalococcoidia bacterium | reverse complement strand
CTTACTCTCCGGCTCTTCGATTGCCGGAGCCGACTCGGGTACGGCTGGCTCCTCAGATGCTGGAGTTGCTGCCTCTGGCGCGGTAGCTGCGGGAGCGGGAGCGGCCATCGAGGGTGATGCGTCCGTAGCCCCGACAATCGCCTCCACTTCCGCTGCTGCTGCAACCGCCGCTGCCGCAGCGGCAGCGGCAGCCTGAGCCTCGGCGGCCTCTTGGGCAGCCGACTCCTCAGGGCTGAGCGTAACCTCGATGGGCTTCATGTCCTCGAGTTCCGGCTCTTTCTCCTGTTTGATGATGTCCCCGTGGTATATCCAAACCTTTACGCCGATGCGGCCAAAATCAGTCGCCGCCTCTGCTATTGCAAAGTCCACGTCTGCCCTCAGCGTATGCAGGGGCACCCGGCCTTCCATGGCCTTTTCCCGGCGAGCAATGTCAGCGCCACCCAGGCGACCGGCAATGAGGATTTTTACGCCCTTTGCCCCGGCCTGGATAGTTCGGCTAACAGCCTGCCGAATGGCCCGTCTGTAGGCAATACGGCGTTCCAACTGTTCGGCCACGCTGCGAGCAACAAGGAACGCGTCCAGTTCGGGCTGCCGAATCTCTTGCACGTTCAGCCGTGCACGGCGATTGGTCAGTGACTCGAGCATCTTACGAAGCTCTTCGACACGTTGACCGCCGCGACCAATCACGATACCGGGCCTGGCGGTGTGAACAGTCACGACCACCTCGGACGAGTTGCGCTCAATCTCGACTTTGGAGATCCCGGCGTCCGGATACCTCTTAGCGATATTGTCGCGTATCGACAGGTCTTCTTTGACCAGTTCCCTGTAGTCGGCCGTCTTGGCCGCGAACCAGGTCGCCTGCCAGTCTTTGATGATCCCGAGGCGGAAGCCTATGGGATGGGTCTTATGCCCCAACTAGATCCTCCCCCTCATTGTCGTCAACGACCACAGTGATGTGGCTGTTGCGACGAATGATCCGAGCCGAGCGGCCACGGGCGCGAGCCCTGAAGCGCTTTGTGCTAGTGCCTTCGTCGGCAAATATAGAAACAATCTTCAGTTCCCCACCCCGGGACGCCTGCTCATTTTCAGCATTGGCGTTGGCAGACCGCACAACCTTGGCCACCACCGCCGCGGCTGGCGACGGCAGAAACTCCAGGGTGTGCAGCGCCTCATCGACATACATCCCGCGGACGAGGTCGATTATGCGTCTGACTCGTTTTACCGAGAGTCCGGTATTTTTTACTTTTGCAGTCGATGTCATTGTTAGCTAATTCCGCCTATTGTCTTGCCAATTACCGGCCGGGAGGCCGGGCTGGCTACCTGACCGAGCTGGTCCTGTCAGACCGGCCCATGTGGCCTCGGAACGTGCGAGTGGGGGCAAACTCCCCCAACCGGTGTCCCACCATGTTCTCAGTTATGAATATGGGTACGTGCCGCCGCCCGTCGTGAACCGCAATGGTCAACCCGAGCATATCGGGCATAATCATCGACGGTCGCGACCAGGTTTTAATCACGGTTTTGTCCGTGCTTTGCCGGGCCTTATCGACCTTCTTGGCCAACTTTGCGTCTACAAACGGCCCCTTTTTAATAGACCTGGACATCTACTTCTGGCCCCGCCTTCTAATAATGTTCTTACCGGTGGATTTGTTTCGCCTCGTACGGAAACCCAGTGTGGGCTTGCCCCAGGGCGTCTTCGGACCAGGCATACCGATGGGGGACTTGCCCTCACCACCGCCGTGCGGATGGTCCCTCGGGGACATAACCACACCACGTACCGACGGTCGCCAACCCATGTTCCGCCTGCGTCCCGCCTTGCCGTGCTTGCGGTTCTTGTTGTCTACCGCGCCCAGTTGACCAATGCTGGCCATGCACTCACTGTGCAGTCGTCGCACCTCGCCTGAAGGCAGGCGGACCAGCGTATGGTCGCCCTCCTTGGCAAGTACCTGGGCAGAGCCACCGGCGCTGCGGACCATCTGTCCACCGCGGCCGATATTCATTTCGATATTGTGCACTTCGGTACCGGTCGGAATGGCACGCAATGGCAGCGCGTTGCCAGGGCTTATGGTCGCCTGTTCACCCGCTATGACAGCATCTCCAACCTGGAGTTGCTGAGGTGCCAAAATGTAGCGCCAGTCCCCGTCGGCGTACTTAATCAGTGCGATACGGGAAGAGCGATTCGGGTCGTACTCGACCGAGGTGACCTCCCCCGGGACGCCGGACTTGTTTCGTTTGAAGTCGATCTCACGGTAGCGACGCTTGTGTCCCCCGCCGCGATGGCGAACAGAGATGCGGCCTTTATTGTCCCGGCCAGCGTGCCTTTTCAGGCCCTTGGTCAGAGACTTCTTGGGATGGCGTGTGGTTATGTCGTCGCTGGTCTGAAGGACGACGCCCCTTTGCCCAGGTGTTACCGGTTTTAGCGATCTCAGTGGCATGACTAAACGCCCTCGAAGATGGTGATTGATTCGCCAGGAGCCAGTTTCACGATCGCCTTCTTCCAGGTTTTCCCCTGGGTCGTGCGGGGACCAAAGCGCTTGCGCTTGCCCTTCATCACCATCGTGTTGACGCTGGAAACTTTGACGTCGAACGCGGTCTCTACCGCATCTTTAATCTCTAATTTAGTGGCAGACGTGACAACCTCAAAAACGTACCGCCCTCGCTCCTGGAGGGAGGTGCTCTTTTCAGTAACAATCGGTCTGCGTATAACTGTCGCGGAGTCCATTTTTAGCCCTCGTCCTTCGCGGCGTCGTTGTCCCCGGCACCGTTGTCAGGGGTGCCCTTATCCGCGGCGGCGGGGGCGGCGCGCTTGCCTTTTCTCACGAAGGGTCCGCCCCAGATCCGCTCGGCCTCGCGCACCGCATCGACGGTCATAATGATCCGTCGGTGCTTGAGCAGATCAACAGTGTTTAGCTGGAAGGCGGGCATCATCTTAAGTTTCGGTACGTTCTTGGCCGCCCGTAAAACCTCGGGCTCAGCGCCGTCCGCGACCAGTAGCACGGTGCCGGTAACATTCAGCGAAGCGAGCGCCGACACAATATATTTGGTCTTGGCCTCAGCCAAGTTCAACTTATCGACGACCAGCAGTTCTCCATCACGTGCCCTGGAAGACAGCGACGCCTTCAATGCGGCCCAGCGCATGCGCTTTGGGGTCCGCTGTGTGTAATCCCTGGGCGAGGGGCCAAACACAATGCCGCCTCCGCGCCAAATAGGTGACCGAATGGAACCAACACGCGCGCGGCCCGTGCCCTTCTGGCGCCACGGCTTGCGACCGCCACCGGACACCTGGGCCCGGGTCTTGGTCGAAGACGTGCCCTGGCGGGCGTTTGCGTGCTGTCCGACCACCACCTGGTGGACAAGAGCAGGCTTGGCCGGGGCGTTGAACAGGTCATCCAGGACATCAATATGCCCCAGGGACTTACCCTCTATGTCGAGCAACCTGATCTTCACTTGGACCCTGTTCCGGAAGCTTTTGCTCCCTTGATCGAGCTGCGAATGTAAACCAGCGAGTTCCTCGCCCCCGGCAGTGCGCCCCTGACGAAAATCAGGTTGCGCTCAACATCGGTGGAGACAACTTCAAGGTTCTGCACAGTAATTTGGGCTGCACCCATGTGCCCCGCCATTTTCTGGCCCTTCAGTACCTTGCCCGGGGTGGTGCCCGCTCCAATGGAGCCAGGCGCACGGTGACGGTCGGACTGACCGTGAGTCTTTGGGCCGCCATGGAAGCCGTGCCTCTTAACGCCGCCAGCGAAGCCGCGTCCCTTGGAGGTCCCGGTGGCGTCCACGCGGTCTCCCGTCTCAAAGACGCTAACGTCCACCTGGGCGCCCACCTCGACCTCACTCAGGTCGAACCCAGGGCCACCGTCGGCCCGAATCTCACGCAGGTGCCTAAAGGTCTTGCCCGCCCGTTTCTGGTGTCCGGCGAGAGGCCTGGTGGCCCGCTTCACCTCTTCGAAGCCAATTTGAACGGCTTCATAGCCATCGGCCTCGGAGGTCTTGACCTGAGTGACCACGCAAGGGCCAGCTTGGACGGCGGTAACGCAGTCCAGATCGCCGCTCTCGCGCACCATCTCGGTGGTCCCAATCTTTTTACCTAATATCGCTTTAACGTTCATGCCTGTGGTCTTGCCCTTACTAGAGCTTTATCGAGATGTCCACGCCAGCGGGGACATTCAAACTTGTTAGTGAATCAATAGTCTTGGGAGTAGGCTCCAAGATGTCGATAAGCCTGTTGTGCGTGCGCAACTCGAAGTG
>CAUZIR010000165.1:0-4279 GCA_963579815.1 Dehalococcoidia bacterium | reverse complement strand
CGGTTTCAAAGTCGTTGCGGGCCACTATCTCGGTGAGTAGCTCGGCAGTCGCATCGACGATGGCCTCTTGCGTGTTGGAGTCGGCGGTTGTGGCGCCCCGGATGCCGCGAACTCTCAAGGCTTCACTCCGGCACTGGCCCCTGCGCTGCCCCGGAGGCTGCGAACGTAATCGCCCGCGACCTGGGCCGCGCGTTCAGGAGGAGCCTTGCCTACTGCGTCGAGCATGGCGCTTGCGAAGACCGCCCCGTCGGCGAATTTGGAGATGTCATTTACGTGCTTGCTCGTTGAGACGCCGAAGCCCACTAAAACGGGCAGATCGGAGTGTGTTTTGATGCGCTCGGCCAGCCTGCGTACGCCCTCGGCCATTTGCCCACGGGCGCCTGTAACACCGGCCAAACTAACACAGTATATGAAGCCTCCAGCACCCGCGCAAGCGGTCTTGATGCGCTCTTCGGTACTGGTGGGGGCCAGCAGGGGAATTAGGTGCATGCCAGCGTTTTTGCATAGCGACCGAAGCGGGGCCGATTCTTCCGGTGGCAGGTCGGCAACTATCAGCCCGTCAGCGCCTGCACCGGCGGCGTCCTTGACGAAGCTCTCCAGCCCGTAGTGCAGGAACGGGTTCATGTAGCCCATCAGGACGAGTGGCGCATCGATGCCCGAGTCTCGCAATTTTGCGACCGAGTCAAGGCACTTGCGCACCGTTACGCCGCCCGCGAGCGCCTGGGCACTGGTCCTTTGAATGGTCGGACCGTCCGCCAGCGGGTCGCTAAACGGCACACCCAGTTCCAGCATGTCGCCACCGGCCCCCAGCGCTGCCCGCGCAACGTCTATAGAAACGTCAAGGTTGGGGTAGCCGATGGTCACGAACGGAGCGAGCGCGGTGGTGCCTGACGCCTTCAAGGCAGACAGGGTGGTGTCGATACGATTATTCATCCTATCGATTCTAAGCGAAACGGTCCGGGGAGACGGGGGCTGTATCCAGTTCTGGCTCCGAGTGCGCGGCGATCTGGGAAACGAGACGACCGGTTATGGGGCCGAGCGTCATCCCGATCATGGCGTGGCCGGTGGCGACCACAAGGTTGTCCAGCGACTCTGGTCTGCCGATTATGGGGAGGCCGTCAGGTGTGCATGGACGCATGCCGCACCAGACGTTGTCGCCGTCAATGGGCGCGTCTTCGACGCCGGTCACGTAGCGACTGAGACCCTTGACGATGGCCTTAACCCGCCGCCTGTCGATATTTGTGTTCAGGCCCGATAGTTCCAGGGTTCCCGCCATACGCAGGTCCGGGCCCATAGGCGCAATACCGACCCTGGCCTCGTGCGCCATTAAGGGAATGGCGGGGGCCTTTGCCCCCTGTGCTGGCGTGACGGTGATGGAGTAGCCCTTGGCGGGCTGTACGGGCAGGCTGATGCCGAGCTGCTTGCCGATCTGGGGCGACCAGGACCCCGCTGCCAGCACAATTTCTTGTGCCCGGTAGCGAACGTTACCGGCGACGATCTCGGTCACCCGTCTGCCGTTTGTTGAGAGCGCATCAACCGAAAGGCCCGACTCGATTTTGCCGCCCATAGCCACGACCGCGCGGGCCATGCCTTGCACGAAACTGGCCGGTTCAAAGTTGGAGTCCGTCTCGTACAGCACGCCGCCCTTGATGCCTGGCTTCACCGTGGGCTCAATTTCCAGCACCTCTTCGGGTGAGAGCTTGCGAGAATCGATTCCGTGTCGCCGCATTATGTCGGCCTCTTCCATGCCCTCGGCCAGGCCGTGGTTGGTGGAATAGAGACCGAGCAACCCCCGGTCCATGTAGTGGCACTCGATGCCCTCTTCAGGGATTAGTTCGCGATAGATCTTGGCGCTGGCCAGGGTGAGGTCGGCGAGCACCGGTACCGACCGTTCCATGGGCCCCCTGCGGGCGGCGGCCTGGAAGCGCCACAGCCACGATGCCAGGTCGCGACTGAGGCGCGGCTTTACGTAGAAGGGGCTTCCGGGGTCCATTAGCCAGCGCAGACCCTTGGTGATGATGCCGGGCGCGGCCAGGGGAATGGAGTGGCTGGGGACGATAAGGCCGGAGTTACCGAAAGAGCTACCTGCGGCCACGCCCTCGCGGTCGACAATTGTGACCTCGCGCCCGGCCTTGAGCAGGTAGTAAGCACTACAGACGCCGATGACACCGGCGCCTATGACCAGTACGTCTACGTCTCTTCTTAGCTCTCCAGCCAGGTTACGTCTCCATGCAGGTCGCTAGCGTGAGGCCTTGCGGCGAAGGTGGCGTATTCGTTTTTGGCGTCTTTTAGCAGCCCGTCGGCACCGTGGCCGGGGTAGAAAGTGCTGGCACCGTCGAGTAAAAACAGACGGGATGTGATGCTCTGCACCAGCTGTTTGAACGCCCCTGGCGAGCCGGACTTTCCCGGACCTCCGGGGAACAGTGTGTCGCCTGTGAACAGGTGCGACCCGACGATGAAGCAGGTCGAACCGGGCGTATGGCCGGGCGTGGCGATGGCCGTGAGTTTGATCGTGCCAGCCGTAAATTCGTCCCCATCGCGGACGACTATCTGGGGAGGTGAAGGCATGTCGCCGATGTCGCCCGAGCCGATGCCCACGTGCGCACCCAGTTCCGGCACGACGTCTTGGTAACCCATCAGGTGGTCGAAATGGCCGTGGGTGATTAGGACGGCCTGCACCTGTGTGCGTTTCGTTGCCTCGATAAGATCGTCGGCCTCCCCGGGCGTGTCGATGACGATGCTCCGGTTGGTCTGCGGGCAGACGAGCAGGTAGGCGTTGTTGTTGTACGGACCGCTGGGGAACTTGTACAGCGTCAGGTCCGGTCCGGCGTAGTGCGGCCCCGGTCTGCTCGTATCGTTGTCCAAGTGTGTTTCCTCCACGTCTTTCCTCCGCGTCTCTTGGCAGGCCCATCTTAATGGAAACCAGGGCCGACTACGTTAATATTGTCTGCCAGTTCCCCCCCCCTGCGATTCGGGCCTGCGATTCAGGGGGGGATAGACGAGTGATCAACGAAATGATTCGGAGTAGACGGGGGTTCGATGAGCCAGTTTGGACTGACGGTCAAGAGGGATTCCGGCGGACACCGCGTCGAGGTCGAGTGCAAGCACCAGAATGGCCTGATCTACGTGGTGCCCTCGGAGGCCAGCTGGGTGTGCACAGACGAGTTACGGCACGCCCACTCGCTCGCAGGGTTCTTTAAGGACCTGGTGGAACTGGACGAGCCCCGCATTCGAGACGCCATGCAGAGGTGGGGGATCTACTTCCGGCCGAGGCCCCTCGCTGCCGACCCCGCCGATGGGCCCCAAGGGCCGGCCGAGGGGCCCAAAGAGCCCGAAAAAAACTAACTAGGGGGTTACCCCCCCGGCCGGGTCGCCGGACGAGTTGATGATTCGCTGAACGTCGGGGGCTGAAAAGGCCTCGTCATCGCCGGGCTCTGTGTCGTCGTTAGACCAGTCCTTAGACGCGCCCATTCTCTGCAGGTCTGCGCTGTTGGGCTCACCGGTGCCCGTGCCCGCTCCGCCGCTTTTTGCCTTATCGGAGCCGGTTTCCCCGGCGTTTTGGCCAACCGTGATGGGGAACGATACGACCCCTATCTGGGACGGGTGCTGATAGACCTCCCTGATTAGCAGGGTCACATCGCCCTCGTCGGTCTCTTTGAGTGCGGCTTCGTATCTGTTCCCCCCGGCCATTAGCCTGGAGATTCGAGCGCCGAGCCGTGGCTCGACCTGCCCGAGACGAACGCCGTCTCCAGTCATTGCCCTGATAACGTTGCCGGTTGATTCCAATTCGACGGCGTCACCGGGTGCCAGTCGAGCCACGACCTGTGGTTCGCCCAGATTGACCAGCGGGACCACCCCGGACTTACCCGCCTCTTCTCCTGCGGCGGCTCGGGATGTGCCCGCCGCGCGGCTCTTGCGCCCGGTCCCCCTCGGCCCGGTCCACCTGGGCGCAACCCCCGCCGAAGCGGGGCCGGGGCCGGTGCGTGTGGAGAGGCGCTGGAGGTTTCTGCGAGCGATGCGGTTGTGGGGCGACAGGGACAGAGCCTGCTGGAAGGCCGCGACGGCTTCGTCTATGGCACCGATTTCGGACAGGGACTTGCCCAGGCGGTTGTGGGCTTCGATGTCTCCCGGCTGGTCGGCGAGAATTTTCCGATGCAGCCCTCATCATCGTGCTCCGTGGGTTTCGCTTCCCTGTAAAAGTCGGCGAATCTTAGCGCATCGTATACGGGTCCGCAATGAGAAATTCACCGTTGTCGCACCCAAAACTAAAGGGGAAACA
>CAUZIR010000164.1:0-4309 GCA_963579815.1 Dehalococcoidia bacterium | reverse complement strand
TTGCAGGCGTACCACGCGACCGTTGCGGACGAGGCGTTCGTGACCAGCACCCCGTATTCGATGCTTCCAATTACGCGGTTCAACGGTCGCCCCGTCGGCGACGGCAGGCCCGGCCCAATAACGGCGAGGCTGCTAGACGCCTGGTCCGAGCTTGTCGGCGTCGATATAGTCGACCAGGCTCTGGCGGCCAGATAAGCCCCTGCAATCAAGGCCAATTGCGAAGCGATGAGGCCAAGAGCCGAAGAGCCCTAGAGCCAGGCCGGGCCTGGCGGAGAACACGTTAGCTCAGGCGCTGACTCGCGTATTCGCGCAGCTTTTCGCAGTAGGCGTCCTTGTAGTGGTCCTCTAACGGGGACTTGCGCGCGGTCGGCCAGGAGGTGGCGAACCACCACAGCCGGTGCAGCATGTTGGGGTTGGACAGCAGCGTGACCGGCCCGTAGCTGCCGCTGGCTTCTCCGGACCTGCGTTTCAGGTAGCGCATGTCCCCGTGGTGCACGTAGCGGGTGAATTTCTCCAAGAACCTCGTGAGGTACTTCTGGCCCGGTATTGGCAGAATGGACGAGATGAACGCCAGGACGTGGAACAGGTGCGACGGCGGCATGCGAGGGACGATGTCGTTGCCGTTCACGACCCGGCAGATGGGCGTGCGGATGCTTTGCGCGAACCCGTACCCGGCCACGCGAGGCTGACCAAAGGTGTAGCAGGCGCCAGTGGAGTCGTCGGCGATTTTGTAGGTGGCGATGAGCGCCAGCGCGCCGCCCAGGCTGTGGCCGGTGACGTAGAGTACGTAGCCGTCGTCGCGCAACGGAGCGAGGTCGCGCTGTATAGCTTCTTCGACCACCGCGAAGCCCTTCCAGAAGCCAGTGTGCACGTTCACCTTGTTGACCTTGACGGGCAGCATGTTGGCGTCGGACTTTATGTCGGCCAGTTTGCCTTCGGTGCCCCGGAACGCCAGCACGGCTATCTTCTCCGCGCCGCCGCCGGTTGCTGCCGGGTTATTTTTGGCGAGGAATGCCTGGGTGTCGGTGCCGTCACTCTTAGGCGCCGAATCGTAGGTGTTGACCAGGGTGAAGCCGCCCCGGTCCAGCAGCGCGCGTAGCGTACTGGAGGACGAGTCCCTGTAGACGCCTTTGTCGTCGCGCGAGAGCCCGGCGAGCAGGTCGAGGGCGTCGGCGTCGGTGGGGGCGGAGCGGATGGAGGCCAGTACGGCCTCTAGTTCGCTTTGTTCGCTCGGCTCCGGTGGGTCTGGACTTTCGAAGCTGGTGTAGGCCAGCAGCGACATCTCCGCCATGAGCAGGGCCATGCGGTCGGAGTAGGCGGCCCGCTTGACCGGCGGTGCCAGCAGGCGCTCATCGCTAAACGGTTGGTAGGGCATCACGCCCCCTCTGTTAGCTGATCTCTACGGGTAGGCCGGTGCGGGCGGACTCGACGGCGGCGTCCAGTACGGACAGGACGCGAGATGCGTCGTGCATGGTTACGGGGGGGTCGGTGTCGTCTTTTACGCTGGCGACCCAGGCCGCAAGCTCGCGCTCGTACATGGCGAGGGGGCTGGGTTTGCCCGGCTCGATGGTGGTGGGGTGGGAGTAGGCGGCGTCCACCTCGCTGAATATGGTGACGATGTCCCTGGGCACGTGGTGGGAGTTCCACTCCCACTCGGCCCGAATGCGGCCCGCGTCTCCGGCGACCTCTATTACGTCTACTGCGCCAACTCGTTGGGAGCACACGACGCTGGCTAATATGTCGCCGCTGAGCCGCAGCGTGAAGGCGGTGGCGTCGTCCACGCCGGTCTCGACGGCGCGGTTCATTTCGCCGTAGACGCGCATGGGCTGGGCGTCGGTCATCCAAAGTATCTGGTCAGTAAGGTGGGAGCCCACCCACTGCAGCGGTCCGCCGCCCGCGTCGGGGTCGGCCCGCCAGCCTTCTAGTGGCCATGAGCCTTTGGACGCCGAAACTGTCTGGATGCGGCCGATAGCCCCGGCCGAGATGAGCCGCTTCATGATGACGCGGCCTTCGGCGTAGCGCTCGCAGTAGCCGACGGTGACGCGGCGACCAGTGAGGTGCTCGGCGGCAATTATCTCTTCGGCCTCGGCCTGGTTCAGGCCAGCGGGCTTTTCTACGAACACCGCTGCACCGGCGTCCAGCGCATCGATGACGGCAGTCTTGAGCGCGGCGTGGGGCAGGGCGACGACGACCGCGTCGAGGTCTTCGGTAGCCAGCATGTCGCCGTAGTCGAGGTAGGGGCGGGCGAAGCCGAAGCGCTCGGCCGTCTCTTTCGCGCGTACCTCGTCCACGTCGGCGCAGGCGACCAGTTCGACACCGGCGTCACTGGCCAACGGCGGGCACAGGACATCGACGCCCTGTAGCCCGCAGCCGATCAGCCCGACTCTCAGTCCGTCACCTCGATTATTACTTCGATTTCGACGGGGATGTTGCCGGGAAGGTTGGCCATGCCCACGGCGGAGCGGGCGTGGCGGCCGACGTCGCCGAATACCTCGACGAGCAGGTCGGAGCAGCCGTTGGCTACCTTGGGGTGCTCGGTGAAGTCGCCGGTGGAGTTGACCATGCTCAGCAGCTTTACGACCTGCTTGACCCGGCTGAAGTCGCCGTCGACGGCTTGGCGGATGCGGGCGAGCATGTTGATGCCCACCAGCCTGGCCGCGTCGTAACCCTGCTGGGTGTCGAGGTCTTGGCCCAGCTTGCCGATGGGGCGCGTGCCGTCGGTAGCCTTCATCGGGCCCAGGCCGGACAGGTAAACGAGGTTGCCGGTACGTACGCTAGGCACATAGTTGGCTACGGGGGACTGGGCGTCGGGCAGGGTGATGCCCATCTCAGCTATGCGATCGTCGATTTTGCCCAAGAGATTGCTCCTCTACGGTTCTGTAGTTTCGTGTTGTTGGCTGGCGACCTACTCAAAGGTCAGTATGGACGCCGGGTTGTTGGTGATGATGTCCCCAACCTCTTCTACCGAGAAGCCGCTCTGCTTCATGCGGGGGACGATGTTTTGCAGGATGTGGTGGTAGCCGTGGCCTCCGTACTTCACCAGCCTGTGCTTGGTGCAGATGTCCTGGGCCACCAGCGCCTTTTTCCCGTAGCCGTTTTCTACCAGTAGCTGCAACTTGTCCATGCGCTGGACGTCGTTGGGCATGTAGGTGCCCGGCAAGGGGTAGTGCGACGACTCGGAGCCGAACAGGTCGTACTCCATATAGCAGCCGGACTTGGCAAGCTCGAGCGTCTCGTCGTCGTCGTAGATGGTGCGATCGAGGTGCCCCATGACGACTCGTTCAATGTTCGCGCCAGCTTCGGCCAATATGTCGAGAATTTCACGAGGTGCCGACGGGTCCCGACCCGGGTGGATGAGCACGGGCGCACCGGTCTCGCGCTGAGCCACGGCGGCGGCGCGCAGCACCTTGCGCTCGTTGTCGGTGAGGGGGAACGAGCAGCCTATCTCGCCGATGATGCCAGCCTTAACGCCGGTGTCGCCTACGCCTTCGGTTAGCTCTTTAATCATCTGGTCGGCCAACTCGGTCTCGGTGCGCGAGTCCATGTCGTCGGGGTGGACGCGGTCTATGTACCAGCCCGCGCCCATGACGACGTTCAGGTCGGTGGCGCGCGATATGCGGGCAAGAGCCAGCGGGTCGCGGCCGATGCCAAGAGTGGTGACATCGACTATGGTGCCGCCGCCCTCCAGCCGGTAGTGCATGGCCTCTTCAACGGCCGACTTTTCGTCGATGAGCAAGAGGTTGTCGAGGTTCGACGTCCAGTTGTAGCGGATCCACCCGAGGTTCTCCATTGAGAGCTTCTGGTGGGCAAGGAACTTGCGGGAAGCCTCCTCGGGCTCGACGAACATGGTCGAGAACTCGATGAGCAGGTGCTCATGGGTCATCGTCGGCCCCAGAGTAGAGGGGTCGACCGGGCCGGTGACGGTCTGCGCCAGGCCCGAAATAGCGGATTTAGCCAATGGGTTTCCTCCTAGTAGCCGTTGCGATGGAACGCAACCGGCGGGGAAACCCTAGCAACCGGGGTTCCGGGTGGTCAAGGTGCTGGTTGGGAACGCGGACATCACAGAGGCACTTCAGTAGGGATGGCGAGCAAATCTGCGGCGCTAGGGCGGGCCGCGTGAGTGCCAGTTGGCCGAGATACTTGCTCAAGCGGTTTAGGGAAGTGAACCTGGTGCGATGACGGTCAGGTTCGAAACCTCGAAACCCCGCTCCTCGTCATCTCTGATGTCGTAGTCGATGTAACCGGACACGGGGTAACCGTGCTTCGGGTGGTACTCCACCGCGATGGATAAAACCTTCCGATCGATTGC
>CAUZIR010000163.1:0-4337 GCA_963579815.1 Dehalococcoidia bacterium | reverse complement strand
GCCGAGGGGTGGGAAAACAAATGGTGGCCATCCGGAGCCAGGCAGGCCACCCTTCCGACGGTGTCGGCCCGATGACAACCACATCTCAGACAAAACAGACTCTAACATCGATGAACGGCCGTGTAAGTTCGCACGTGACCATCCAGGGAAACGGCCCGCCCGTGGTCTTTTTGCACGGCGCTGGTGGGCCCCAGTGGGACCCGTTCCTCGACGACCTGTCAGAGAAATTCACGGTCTACGCGCCCTCGCTTCCAGGCACCGAGGGCGACCCGGACGCCGTGCGAGAAATACGCGGCCTGTGGGAACTAGCGCTTCACTACTACGAGGTGTTCGACCAGCTTGGCCTGTCGTCCCCGGCGGTCATCGGCCACTCATTCGGCGGCATGCTTGCTGCCGAAATCGCCGCCACCAACCCCGAGCGTGTGAGCAAGCTGGTACTCATGAGCGCGATCGGCCTGTGGCGAGACGAACAGCAGGTGCAGGACTGGATGGGCATGGGCCCGGACGACCTGTTGCCGCTGGTGTTTTACGAACCCGAAGGCGAACTGGCAAAACAGATGATGGCCCTGCCGGAGGAAGAAATCGCCAAACAGGACGAAACCATAAGGCGCAGCTGGGCACTCGCTTGCTCGGGCGCATTCATCTGGCCTATCCCGGAGAAGGGCCTGTCACGGCGAATCCACCGGGTGACGGCCGATACGCTGATCGTTTGGGGCAAGGCCGACGGTCTCGTGCCTCCCGTGTACGCCTCTGACTTCGCCGAAATGATCCCTGGCTCCGAAGTCCTCATGCTCGACCGCGCGGCTCACGTGCCCCAGTTGGAGCGCAGAGACGCCGTCACACCGGCCGTCATAGACTTCCTGTCCGGCTGACCGATTCGGCCGAAACTCGGGCGCGGTCGATTGAAATCGACCGCGCCCCGGTCGCTGACGCTAGCTAACGCCGATGGCTGAGCTTCTACAGGCCGCAGGGCTGAGCAAACACTATGGCTCGACGGTCGCGCTCGACTCCGTAGACTTCGCCGTGCCCTCCGGCATCACCGGTCTTCTCGGACCCAACGGGGCGGGTAAAAGCACGGCCATAAAGCTATTTCTCGGCCTGTTAGAACCCACTGGCGGGCAGGCGCTGGTCATGGGCGAAGAGCCTTACTCCTTGCCTGCGGCCCGCAGCCGCTTGGGCTACATGCCCGAGCACGACTGTCTGCCATCGGCAATTACTGCGTCCGAGTTCCTCACCCACATGGCGCGCGTAAGCGGCCTGCCCGCTGCCGACGCCCGCACCAGGGCCGCCGACACTCTCCGTCACGTTGGTCTTGACGAAGAGCGTTACCGGTCCATCGGCGAGTACTCCACCGGCATGAAGCAACGGGTCAAGCTGGCCCAGGCCATCGTGCACGACCCGGTCATGGTCTTCCTCGACGAGCCCACCGCCGGGCTGGACCCTATGGGCCGGGAGGAGATGCTCGACCTGATCCGACGCATAGGCACCGACTTCGGCATCAGCGCTCTCGTATCGACGCACCTCATGGGCGACGTAGAGCGCACCTGCGACGAAATCCTCGTCATCGACGCGGGCCGGGTGACACACCAGGGCGCGGTCAAGGGTTTCACAGAGGAAACTCAAACAATGTACATCGAGGTCGACGACCGGCGAGACCAGCTGGTCGCCGCCCTCGCCGACCGGGGCATTGAGGCGAACGGCGACGGCCACGGGCCTTTGCTCATCGAGAACCTCAGCGACGACGGCTTCGACGCGATCAGGGACGCCCTGGTAGCGTCTGGAGCGCCCCTGAGGCGGCTGGCACCGGGCCGAGCACAACTCTCCGACATCTTCAAGGCGTCCGGCACCGAGCGTGAATCGGGTATGAGCAACGGCCAATGAACAAGCCTCAGGGTGAAGTCTTTGACATCGGCTACCAGCCTTACGAGGGCGCGCGTGAAGGCCGCAATGCCGCCCGCAAGGCTTTGCTGATCGATGGCATGCGCACAGCCCTGGGCATGGGACGAGGACTAACTGCAAAAATCCTCCCCGGCCTGCTCTTTCTTGCCCTGCTAATACCGGCGCTGGTTTTCATAATCATCGCATCGGTAGTAGGGCAGACCGGCATAGATGACTTACCGGGGGTGGCAGACTACTACCAGGGAGCAATCTACCCGGTACTCATCTTCTCGGCGATCATCGCCCCAGAGTTACTCACCACCGATCGGCGAAACGGCGTCCTCAGCCTTTACCTGGTAAGGCCAATCACCTCCTCCGACTACATAATTGGTCGCTGGTTGGCGTTCTTTCTCCTCTCGTTAATCGTCGTCTGGGTTCCCCAACTACTGCTGTACATAGGCGTCAATTTGGGTTCCACAGACGCCTGGGAATACTTACGTGACAACTGGGACGACATTCCTCGATTCCTCCTGGCGGGCGCGGCCCTCGCGCTTTTCACCACCACCCTTCCACTTGCTGCTGCGGCCTTTACCGACCGGCGCGCAATCGCAGCCGCGCTCGTCATTGGCATCTGGGTGATAGCCCTGGCCGTAGGCAACGCCCTCAGCGACGGCATAGGTGGAACCGCAGGTGCCTGGCTGGCCCTGATAGACATCGGTTCCACCCCCCTGCACATCAATGACATGATCTTCAATCAGGCCTCCGACGGACCGGGCAGGGCGGCAGAAGAAGTTCCCAAAGCCGTTCGAATCGGTTGGTACCTCATTCTCGTCGCTGTACCCGCCGCTTTCCTCTACATGAAGTACAGGAAGGTTTCGGCATGACGGACAGAGACGCAAATGGGACCCCCACCATCCGGGTGGACAGCGTCTCGAAGTGGTTCGGCAACGTCGTCGCGGTAAACGACGTCTCGTTGGAAATACGCCCCGGCATCACCGGCCTGCTGGGCCCCAACGGCGCTGGCAAAACAACGCTGCTGCACATGATCAACGGCCTGTCAGCCCCGTCCGAGGGCGAAATCACCGTGCTGGGCGAGCCAGTTCGGAACAACCCCGGCATCTACAATCGCCTCGGCGTTATGGCCGAGCACGAGGCCGTCTACGGCTTCTTCACCGGCCGGGCGTTCGTCGAATTCTCGGCCCGGCTCTACGGACTGAATGACGTACCGGCAATGGTGGACAAAGCCATCAAAGCCGTGAACATGGCCGACGCCCAAAATCGACCTCTCGGTGAATACTCCCGAGGCATGCGCCAGCGTATGCGCCTGGCCGCCTCCATGGTGCACGACCCGGAGGTCATGCTCCTCGACGAGCCGCTGTCAGGAACCGACCCTCGCCAGCGGATTGAGTTTTCTGAGCTACTGGCCGAGCTTGCGAAAGACGGGAGGACCATCGTCGTGTCCTCACACATCCTCGAAGAGGTCGAGACGCTGGCCGACTCGATACTGCTCATGATCAGCGGCAAGCTGGCAGCCGCGGGAGACTACCGTGCCATTCGCGCCAAGCTCGACGAGCGACCCTACACCGTCAGTGTCGGCTGCTCCGAGCCACGCCGCATGGCCGCCGCCCTCGTCGGGCTCGACGAGGTGGACTCGGTCACCGTCGATGCAGAGGGGCGGGTGATCGTGTTGAGTAAGAACGTGTCTGTCCTTCAACTGGCCGTGCCCAAATTGGCCCAGGACGCTGGCATTCGCCTGGAGCGTGTGGAGCCTTTGGACGACTCGCTTGAGAGCGTGTTCGGGTATCTGGTGGACGCATGATGGGTAGAAACATGATGGGTAAAAGCATGATGGCCGGTTTCATTAAAGACCCCGTCCTACATATTTCCCTGAAACAACTTTCCGGCCCCAGACGTATGACGATCGTGACGCTGCTGGCAATCATCCCCGTCGTCATCACCTCGGTCATCGTTGGGGTCAACGGAGGGGTGCCCGACGAGTTCGCGGCACCCATATTCGGCAGAATGTTCGTCGCTGCGATACTGCCCATCGTAGTAATGGCCCTGGCGACTGCGGCCTTCGGCAACGAACTGGAGGACAAGACCCTCAGCTATCTCGTGCTAAAACCGGTGTCACGTCTGCGACTTGTGCTCCCCAAATACGCCGTCACCGTGCTTATGACCGGGCCGCTGCTCGTCGTAAGCGGGGTAGTAGTCGCTCTGGTCGCCTACGACGCCGACGCGCGCACGGCCACTGCGGTCGCAGTGGGGATAGCGGTCGGTGTCGTCACCTATTCCAGCATCTTCATGTGGATGGGCCTGGTGACGACCAAGGCCCTGGGCTTCGCCCTTTTCTACGTGTTCCTTTGGGAAGGACTGCTCTCTGAGTTCCTGTCGGGAATCAGGTTCCTGTCCGTGCGGGCCTACACCGTGTCGATAATGCACGGCATTGAGGACATTAA
>CAUZIR010000162.1:0-4374 GCA_963579815.1 Dehalococcoidia bacterium | reverse complement strand
AATCGGTTTGGTAGCTGCGGACCATCGACAGGCCGAGCCCGTCCGTGTAGAACCGCACGGACCGGTCCATATCCTCGACCACAAATCCGCTATGCCAGTGACCAGTAACCAAATTCCCCCCTCGCGCTTGCTCGTCTACTCGACTGCCCGGCTAGGTCAAATTGCCTGGCCAATGCCTCTTACGGGATCTCTTCTTACGTTAATTCTTCTTATGTTATTTCCACCAGTTCGATCCAGTTGCCGTCCGGGTCGGTCAGGTAGCAGCCTCGGGTAGTTTCGTTGATCGTCGTCGGGGGCCCAAGCGTCCCAGCACCCATATCCACCAGCCGGGCAAAAAGCTCATCGAGGTCATCCACGAAAAAGCCGACGTGTCCCGCGCCTATGGCGTTTCGCTCGGGGGTCACCTTCTCGCTGCTAGCGGGGTGCACGTACTCGATGAGCGCGAGCGTTGGCGAATCCATCACCGTCGTTTGCTCCGCCGTCCCGAGAAAAGCTTCCTTCAGGTGGGAGTTCTCATAGCCAACCAGGCTGCTAATACCGGCCCCGGTGACCACGGGCGTGTCTATCAAGTTCAGGCCCAGGCCCTTGGTGTAGAACTCAATGGCGCTCTCCAGGTTCGTTACGACCATCCCTGCATGCCAGAATTTTCTCAACGTTGCGACTCCCTTGTTCAATTGCCCTATGGGCACCAGTCGGTGGGCCCCAGTACTCGGAGGACCCAATCTGTGTGGTGGCGATTCGGTTGGCAATGTTACCAGCGGCCGTCGCCCGACCATGCATCTCGCTGTAATCGCGCCGTGCCACGAGGGCTGGTGAGCGCGCTGGCGAGTTGTTGATACTCCCGCTTCACGGCGGCATATACTGACTCATGGAGAAGTAACACTTTGACATCCAGTGGTGCCGACTCGGCTACAACAAAAATGCTGGCGGCAAAAGCCTACGGCATGCGAGACATCCGCTGTGAGGAGATCGACGCCCCTGTGGCCGAGGCGGGCAAGGTGCTGATCAAAACGCGCCTGGCCTCTATATGCGGCAGCGACCTGCACGTGGTCTACATGGGCTACACCGGCTACGCGTCTGACTTCCCACTGCCACACGGCCACCCCGGCCACGAGGGCCTGGGCGAGGTGATCGACGGCGGGGGAACGGGCTTCAAGCCGGGAGAGCGGGTGCTGACGGTTCCCAACATCGGTATCGCCAAGACCTTCGCCGGGTATCAGCTTTTGGAACCCAGATACCTGGCTCGATTGCCCCAGGGCGCATCCGAGTCGCACCTGCTCATGGCCCAGCAGCTCGCCACGGTTGTATTTTCCTGCGAGCGCCTGCCCGACGTGAAAGGCCTCACGGTCGCCGTGCTGGGTCAGGGCTCGGCCGGGCTGTTCCACGACTTCATGCTCAAGCGACTGGGCGCGGAGCGCATAATCGCCATTGAACCCGTAAAGGCCCGCCGCGAGCTGGCGCAGTCCTTCGGGGCGCACGAGACAATCGACGTGACTGGCGACCTGGCCACCGACGCGATACTGGACATGACCGACGGCAAGGGCGCCGACCTCGTGGTCGAGGCGGTAGGCAGCGAAGCGACGCTGAACCAGGCAATGTCCATGGCGAAGACCTGGGGCCGGGTGCAGGCATTCGGCTTGCCCCCCGGCATGGCCCCGGTGACGTTCGACTGGGACACCTTCTTCCGCCGGCGTCTAACGCTGAACTCGACCTTCGGTTCGCAAGACGAACATGGCCTCCCGGCGGTGAACAAGGCCCTCGAATACATCGCGTCCGGCGCCATCGACATGGCACCCATCGTCAGCCACGCCATGCCCATCGAGCGTGTCGACGAGGCTTTTGAGCTAGCAGACGCCCGCGACGCCGCCGTCGTCAAAGTGTCGCTGACGTTTTAGACCCGGTCCCTACTTTTTCCTTTGGGCCTGGGCCTTACTCTCCGGGCTTGCCGAAGTCCTCGTTGTACTTGCGGTGCCAGTCCGAGCCCGACCACGAGATGACGCTGTCCGGGTCTATGCTGACCAGCACCCTGGGCACGGCCTTGGTCTTTTCGTAGTACGCGTGCCCCGCCTCATACCCGACGTAGCGAACGGCCAACGGCTCCCACGGCCCCGTCCAGCTCCGGTCCACAATTGACGCAGTTCCCTGTATGAGCACCCTGGCGTACGGCGCGTCGGAAGTGTCGATGCACGCGCCCACCCGTCCGTCGGCGTCGATGTGCTTAAGCCACTCGTTCTGGCGACGGGCGGCGAGCATGAACTTACCCTTTTCGTACCAGAACCACACCGGCACCACATAAGGGTGGCCGCTCGGCGACAGCGTCGAGAGCCTCATTATGTTGGCGCCGGTGGTAAAGAACTTTTCCAACTCTGGCTGAGTAAGTGGCGGCATTTATATCTCTCCTCATCATCCCAAGCGTATGAGCGTACATGGGCTCCCCCAGTTGCATGGGTGCATGTATAGTCGTCTCCGGCCGAATGTTACACGGTCGAAATAGGGCCTATTGGAGCCAAGCCGATGTCAAACACCGAGCCACACGAACTGACCGTCGCCCAGGTCGCAGCCGCCATCGGGGCCCGCGAGCTATCCTCTGTCGAGTTACTGCAGGCCCTGCTTGACCGCTCCGACGCGTTGGAGCCCCGCCTCGGTCTGTGGGCAACCCTCGACGCCGAATACGCCATGCGCCAGGCCCGCGAACGCGACCGTGCCCTTGCTTCGGGCGATGCCCCCGGCGTCCTGCACGGCGTGCCTGTGGGCATCAAGGACATCTACGACACGACCGGGTTACTGACGACCTACGGCAGCCCCATATTCGCCGACAACGTGCCCGAGCGCGACGCTGCCTCCATAGCCAACCTGAAGGCAGCCGGGGCCGTCATCATGGGCAAAACGGTAACGACCGAGTTCGCCTGCGGCGACCCTCCGGCAACGCTGAACCCCTGGCATGCCGAGCGCACCCCCGGCGGTTCCAGTACCGGGTCGGCCGTCGGCGTGGCGGCCGGGGTGTTCCCAATGGCAATGGGCTCCCAGACCGCTGGCTCGGTGCTTCGGCCCGCCGCCTATAACGGCGTCGTAGGTCTGAAACCGTCGATGGGCAGAGTCAGCCGCCGGGGCGTTATACCTGTCTCGTGGTCGGTCGACACTCTCGGCACCTTCTCGCGCACCGTTGGCGACGCCGCGCTCATGCTCTCGGCGCTGTCCGGCCACGACCCCGACGACCCGTTCTCTGCCGACTTGGCACCTACACCCCCAACCCTGGGAAAGGGCAAGCCGCTCAAAATCGGCCTGCTGCGGACTTTCTTTCTGGAGCGCTGCGAAAGCGACGTACTCGCCCATATAGAGGGGGTCGCCGGTAAGCTGACTGACGCCGGGGCGCAAGTGGGCAACGTCTCAGTCGACTACGACATGGACGTACTGCAAGCGGCCCACCGCACCGTCATGAACGTCAACGCGGCCGCAGTGCACGAGCGCCTGTTCGCCGAGCGGCCCGGTGACTACGCCGCAGACGTACGGCGAACCGTTGAAATCGGCATCCTCACCCCCTCGGTCACCTACGTGCAGGCAGAGCGGATACGCAGAGCCTTCCGCAATAAGCTCGTTGAGGCCATGAGTCCTTTCGACGTCGTGCTGACATCTACTACCAAGGAGTTTGGCGCTCCTGACAAAGAAACGACCGGGGACCCGCGCTGGCAGGCGCCCATAACCACGTCCGGCCTGCCGTCAGTCAGCCTGCCATCGGGTATTACGCCGGACGGGCTACCCCTAGGGGTGCAGATAATCGGCGCACCCATGGACGATCACCGGCTGCTCAGCATCGCTGCCTGGGTCGAGAGTGTGCTCGGCTTCACCGGCGAACCGGCCTTCGGCAAGCCCTCTTAACGGAGCCTGGGCCAAACTCGGGGCCAGAACCAAAAACGACCCGCATGTCGTCTCCGACCCCCAGCGAGCCCGTCGCCACTCCACTTTGGGGGCCTGCACGGGACAATTTGGCGAGGGCTCGCGTGCTATAATTGGCTTAGTTTCGCTCGTTCAACTCCCGTTGCTCTCGCAGGTTCTTTTGGAGTTGATATTTTCGCCACCAACAAGCCACGGAGCCCAATTTGAAGGTTACCCAGCAAGAGGAAGCCGCGCGCCAAACGATCATTGAGATCGAGTTGGACGACGACGACCTGGAACCCTACCTGAATCGCGCGTACCGCCGAATCGTGCAAAAAGCCAACATACCCGGCTTCCGCAAGGGCAAGGCGCCAAGGAGCATCATTGAGAGGGCATTCGGCCGCGAGTACCTCATCAATGACGTAATTGAGTACATGGTCTCGGATGTCACGTCCAAGGCCATCGAAGAGAGCGACATCGACGCCGGAGGGCTGCCCCGAA
>CAUZIR010000161.1:0-4402 GCA_963579815.1 Dehalococcoidia bacterium | reverse complement strand
ATGCACCGGGACCAGGCGTTCGCGCCCGAGGCGTACCGGGGCTATTACAGCGAGACCAGCCACCCGGAGATGACTGCCAACCACGTCCAGCACGCGCTCGGATACATGGCCTCGCTGCGGCTTATGGCCGAGTTGCTGGGGCTGCCCCTGGACACGCCTGAACGCGAGCTACTGGCCGCCAGGGCCGAACTGGGCATGCCGGAACTGGCCCGCCAGACGCTCATCGGCAGCAACACCCAGGGCGTCATCATGGACCACGGCTTCCCCGTGGACGTGGCGATCAGCTACGACGAAACGGAGGACATCCTGTCAGGCATCGAGTGCCAGATGAGGCGGGTGTGGCGGCTGGAAATGATATTCGAGCGCCTATTTGTCGAGTCCAACACACTGAAAGAACTGGTAGACAGCCTCACCGACGAATTGACCGCCCTGAAGTCCAAGCGGGTGTACGGCCTGAAAAGCGTTTCGGCCTACCGTACGGGCCTGGGCATACTGCCCACCTCTCACGCCGACGCGACGGCCGCGTTCGAGTCGGATAAAAAGGCGTTCGAGGCCAATGGCGGCAAGTACCGGATAGACATCAAGCCGCTGGAAGACTACCTCACGCGAATAGCGTTAAAAATGGCCTCTGAGCAGGGCATTCCCGTGCAGTTCCACACCGCCTTTGGCGACACCGAGGCGAGCATGGTCACCGCCAACCCCCTCGCGCTAAGGCCCGTCTTCGAAGACAGCGCCTTCGCCGGTGCGCCCATCGTCATGCTGCACTGCTACCCGTTCATACGGGAGGTGTCGTACCTGGCCCACGTCTACAACAACGCCTACTTCGACGTGTCGTACACCATTCCGGTGTCGGCCCACTACGCCGACCGTGTGTACGAGGACGCGCTCAGTGTGGCCCCGACCACTAAAGTCTTGTATGGCTCCGACGCCCCTGGGTTGCCCGACTTCTTCTGGCTCAGCGGCATTGTGCACAGGCGTGCGCTGGGGCGAGTGCTGGACGGCTGGGTGGCCGACGGCCTGTCCACACAGCAGGCCGAAGATGTGGCCCGCAACGTCTCGTACCGCAACGCGGGTCGCCTCTACGACATGACGCTGCCCGAGGACGCCTAGGGGCGCCGCCCATAGAGCGCGTAACAAGGGCCTCAACCGCCTACTAGCGCCCACAACCCCTGTGCTATACTCGATTTCAGTATGCGGGCGGATGTAGACTGCTAAACGCCGTTTCAAGGACCTAAAAATGGCCGCGATGATAGAGCTAATACAGGGCGGTGGAGTGACCTCCGCAATGGGCTTTTTGGCTGGCGGAACTTACGCCGGGCTGAAGACGCAGGACGAAGGCGTGCTCGACCTGGGCATCTTGCTGTCCGAGCGACCCGCAGCCGTGGCCGCGACGTTCAGCACCAATTCCGTTGTGTCCCCATCGGTCACGCTGAGTAAAGAGCGGGTCAAGGGCGGGACGATTCGAGCCGTGGTGGCCAACAGCGGGTGTGCAAACTGCTGCGTGGGCGGGCAGGGACTGGACGACGCTATCGAGATGGCCGCCCTCGCGGCGGGCCACGCGGGCGTGGACGCAGAGCAGGTCATGGTGTGCAGCACGGGCGTCATCGGCGTCGAATTGCCCATGGCGCTCATCCGGCAGAACATCGGCAACGTCGGCCTGAGCGCCGACGGCGGCGAAGCTTTCGCCAGGGCCATCATGACCACCGACACCCACTCCAAAGAAATCGCCGTCTCTTTCGAATCGGGCGGCCGCAAGGTCACCGTGGGCGGTGCGGCCAAGGGTGTGGGTATGATTCACCCCAACATGGCCACCATGCTGTGCTTCGTCTCTACCGATGCGCCAGTGGACCAGCCCTTTTTGCAGCAGGCGCTGACAGAGGCAGTGAACGCCTCGTTCAACATGATCGACGTAGACGGCGACCAGAGCACCAACGACACGGTCATGGTCATGGCTAACGGTGTCGCCGGTGGAACCGAGATCGGTGCAGGGACACCTGACGCCGGGGCGTTCGCCGAAGCCCTGACCTACGTCTGCACCGAGCTGGCCAAGGAGCTGGTGCGGGACGGTGAAGGAGCCCAGCGGATCATGGAGGTCGTCGTCGAAGGCGCGACGTCTATCCAGGACGCGCGTAAAGCAGCTAGAGAGATCGCGGGCTCGTCGCTAGTAAAAACCATGCTTCATGGCCGCGACCCCAACTGGGGCCGGATTATGATGGCGCTCGGTAAGAGCGGTGCTGCAATCGACGAGTCGAAGATCGACATGTTCATCAATGAAATTCAGATCGTGCACGAGGGCAGAGCCATCTCGTTCTTCAAGGACGCCGTCATCAGCGCGATGGGCGCGTCCGAAGTACGGCTGGGCGTCGCCCTTAACCTGGGCGATTCGGTTGCGACGGCGTGGGGTTGTGATCTAACGGAGGAGTACGTCATTTTCAACTCGGCGTACACCACCTAGCAGCCATGCAGTTCCAGTTCTCCCAGTCCACAACTTCGACTGGCGGCCTTTCTAGTGGCGACCGGCCCGGCCCGGCCTCGGAAGACTCCGACGACTCCGTGACGTCCGGCGAGAAGGCGACGGGGCAGGTGGTCGTCGTCAAGATTGGCGGCAGCACCCTGGGTACCAACGACACCACGCTGGCCGATCTCGTGGACCTGCAGCGCAAGGGCCTGCGGCCGGTAGTGGTGCACGGCGGCGGCAAGATCATCTCGGCGTGGCTCGAGCGCCAGGGCATCCGGCCCAAGTTCGTCAGGGGGCTCCGGGTCACAGACGACCGCACGCTAGAAGTAGTCGTTGCCGTACTCACCGGGTTGGTGAACAAGTCACTGGTAAGCGAGATACTCGCCCTGGGTGGAAAAGCCGTGGGCCTTTCTGGCGTGGACGGGGGCCTGCTCAGGGCCGAAGTCGATAGCCCGGAGCTGGGACACGTTGGCCGGGTAACGTGTGTAGACCCCTCTGGCGTAGCCGACCTGGTTTCGGCTGGATGCATACCGGTCGTCGCCCCCGTGGCACTGAACGCCGGTAGCGGTTCGCCGAAAATGCTCAACGTGAACGCCGACCTGGCGGCGGGTGAGATTGCGGCTGCTCTCGGGGCGGACAGGCTGTTCATGCTGACCGACGTGCCCGGAGTGCTGGACTCATCCAAACGACTGATACCAAGGCTTACCGAGCGGCAGGCCAGGGGCCTCATGGCGTCCCGCATCGTCGCCGGTGGGATGATTCCCAAGATTGAGGCATGCCTCAAGGCGCTGTCGTCAGTGTCGAACGCCTACATCGTGGATGGCCGACGGCCCCACGTCTTGCTCGAGAGCCTCGCCGACGCCGGGTCCGGCGTCCGGGCTGGCGACGGGAACACCGGGCGTTTGCTCGGCACCCGCGTGGGCTAGGGTCCGGCCGCGCCGCTGCCAGAATCGCTGAACAAGAACCCAAGAAACCAGGAGCCTGCGCGCGCGGCACGGACGCGCGAAGAGGTTCTCATCCCGAATATACTTGCTGTCTAATATTCCCCCGGCGAACAGTTGCACGGGAGTTAACAGGGAGAAAAAGATGACCGACTACAGGGCGATGGAGTCCAAGTACTACATGCACGTTGTTAACCGCCAGCCGGTGGTGATTGTGCGTGGCGAAGGCACCCGCGTCTGGGACGACGAGGGCAAGGAGTACCTCGACTTTACCGCTGGTTGGGCGGTCAACAATGTAGGCCACGCCAACAAGGCCATGGCCGACGCCATATCCGAGCAGGCCCACACGTTGCTGCAGACCTCCAACCAGTTCTTCACAGTCCCGCAGCTCGAACTGGCTGAAGTGCTGGTCGAAAACAGCGTCCTGGACAAGATTTTCCTCTGTAACAGCGGGACCGAGGCAAACGAGGGCGCGGTCAAGCTGGCCCGCAAGTGGGGACGGTTAAACAAGAACGGCCCCGGCGAAATCATCACCGCCTACAACTCGTTCCACGGCCGGACGATGAACATGGTCGCTGCCACGGCACAGCCCAAGTACCAGGAAGCGTGGGCGCCGATCCCGACGGGGTTTGTGCACGTGGACTTCAATGACCTAGACCAGATAAAAGCCGCCACGACAGACGACACTGTGGCCGTCATGCTCGAGCCCATCCAGAGCGAGGGCGGGGTAAACATCCCGTCACCCGAATACCTGAAGGGCGTGCGAGCGTGGTGCGACGAGAAGAACCTGCTGTTCATCCTCGATGAAGTCACGACCGGCCTGGGTAGGCTCGGCACCCTGTTCGGCTACGAAGCGTTCGAGGTAGAGCCCGACGTCATAACGCTCGCCAAGGGGCTTGGCGGCGGCGTACCAATCGGTGCATTCCTGTGCAATGAGCGCGCCAACGTTTTGGAGCCCGGCGACCACGGTTCGACTTTCGGTGGGAACGCACTTACCTGCGCT
>CAUZIR010000160.1:0-4428 GCA_963579815.1 Dehalococcoidia bacterium | reverse complement strand
GCGCTGACATGTACGCGCACGTGACTTCGCCCAGTGGTACGACGCTGACGTACCTCCTCAACGATGACGGTATTGTGCCCGACGCGGTGGCTGGGGACCGCTACTTCTCTGCGTCCGCAGCGCCGCTGACTGAGCATGGCGACTACGACGTGGTGCTGGAACTTGCCTGGCTGGAGACCTCTTACCGGGTAACGTCCCAGTACTCAATAAGGAGCCAGCCGTTCCCGTCGCTGGAAGTTGCCTCGCTGTTAGAAGGCGACCTGGCGGCGAATGAACGCACGTTGGTAGCGATGGCTTCTGTGAACGTAGACGGCCAGCCCTACCCGGTAGCTCCCTCGGCTATCACCTGGGAGTTTTCGGGAACGACATACGAGGGCCAGGTCGTGGAAATTGTGCCCCGCAGCATATCCTCGGCAGGCGAGGGCTGGATTTTCGACGTATACGCGACGGTGAGCGAGCCGGGCAACTCGGCGATGACGCTTCGCCTGGACGTGACGTACGTGGGGCAGCCGTATGTTCATACGGCCAGTTCCCTCGTCATAAGTGTCCCGGCACCCCCGGTGGCAACCGTCCCGGTGCAGACGACGCCGGAGGCCTCCGAACCGGCCCCGGTGGAAGAGGGTTCTGCCTTCCCCTGGTGGGTACTCACGCTCCCTGGCCTGCTAGCCTTGGGGCTTGCGGGAGCGGGCGTTCGCTGGCTAATGGCGGCGGCACCCGCCGGGTACCTCTACGACGACAGGCAGGTGCGCCTCGTCGACTTCTCGACGCTGAGTAGAGGACCGCTGGCGCGGATGCTCAGGAGGGACAAGATAGCCGGGCGCGAACTCGGCGTACCAGGACTGGACGGCGTCACGTTCATGTTCGAGCGGGGCAGGGTGGCTATTCGCAGCGCCCAGCCGTCGACCACGGTACGGGTGGATAGCAAGCCGCTGTTTGGAGAGGCGACGCTGGGCCGCCATAACTGGATAGGCACCGGGGGACGGGCATACAGCTTCTTGCTGCACCCACCGGCCACAAGCTAGCCGGTCTTACTCTGGTAACCGAAAGGGCCCCCGCATTTGCGGGGGCCCTTTTTGGTTATTCCTCTGAGATGACGACCGAGACGATTTTGTCGCCTGGGCCCGAAGCCCGCTGGGGGTCGCGCGGCGTCATGCCCAAAACAACATCAAGCCCGGAAGTGACCTTGCCGAACACGGCGTGGCAGGAAACCTGGAACCCGGAGCAGTCTTTGGGTGAACCGTCGGACAACAGGCCGTCCAGGTTCAGCGTAGGGGTGTGGGTAATGAAGAACTGGCTACCGTTGGTGGCCTGGCCGTTGCGCATGCCCGCGTTCGCCATCGAGACGATGCCAGGGGAGTCGTGTCGCAGGTCGGGGTGGAACTCGTTTTGGAAAGAGTATCCCGGTCCGCCGGTGCCGGTGCCTGTCGGGTCTCCGGCTTGGGACATGAAGCCCGAGATCACACGGTGAAATGTGGTTCCGTCATAAAAGCCCGCCCTGGCGAGGGAGACGAAGCTGTTGACTGTAACGGGAGCCTTGTCGGCGTACAGTTCGATTACGAACTGATCACCGCCGTCCATCGTGAACGTAGCTGTGTACGCCTTGGACGTATCTATTGTCATTGGCGTGCCTGAAGGGACTTGGCTGGTCACTGTATTTGTCTCTCCTGAGTTCTGGGTTGCGGTCGCTGCCGAGGTTGGCTCTGGCGTTGGCGCCGGGTCGGGAGTGGAGGACTCGGTAAGGACGTCTCCACAGGCGGCTGCAAAAACGGCCACTCCCAGTGCGGCCAATCCGACGACGGCGTATCTGGCTTTTCCGAACATTTTTCTACGCGGCTCCCAATTTGGAATTTAGGTTAGGGAATTTAGGGATTTCGACGTCACATCTTACAGAAATCCGGTGTTGTCCGGCTATTCCTGCTTCATCGCCCAGTCACGACGTTCACCTGGTGGACTACCTGATTGGTGAACCGAATGGCCTGAAGTTCATTGAAGAGGCTTTGGACGCTGGCTGTCAGGCACCGTTGATTTTGCTGACCGGCGCTGGCGGGGGCCAACTCGACATAGAGGCGCTGACGGTCGGTGCGGCTGATTACCTTCCTAAGGACAAAGTAGATGGCCAGTTGCTTGGCCGCACAATTCCCTATTCCCTGGTGCGTAAACGGGCGCAGGACAGCATTCACCAGGGCGAGGCCAGGTTCCGACGCCTGGTCGAACACGCTGGCGACGCCTTCTTGCTGCACGACCTGGAAGGGAAGATAGTCGACGTTAATCAGCGCGCATGCGACTCCCTGGGATACTCCAGAGAAGGGTTGCTCGACCTGCCGATAGACCACATCGACGTGGCCGCGGCCGAGCCCGATTTCCCCACACCGTGGGCACGGATGGGGTCGGGCATGGGCGTGACACGAGAGGCGATTCATCTGCGCAAGGACGGCTCAACCTTCCCGGTCGAAGTCCGAATTGACCGTTTCGACTCGGCAGGTGGCGAGCTGGTTCTTCAGCTGGCACGAGACGTTACCGAGCGCAAGCGACTCGAACATCGACTGCGTCAGGATCAAAAATGGAAGCGCTGGGCCAGCTTGCCGGCGGCGTAGCCCACGACTTCAACAACCTGCTAACGGCGATTATGGGTTACTGCCAGCTCAGCCTGAACTCTGCACCGGCCCAGTCGCGCCTGGAAACGAACCTGAAAGAAATAGCCAGGGCTGCCGACAGGGCTTCCGGCCTGACCCGACAGCTACTCGCCTTCTCTTCGAGGCAGGTCATTCAGACTCGCATATTCGACATTAACGACCTGATATTGGACATGGACAAGATGATGGCTCGCCTGATAGGCGAAAACATCGAACTGGTAACTCTGCCAGCAGCCAAGCCCGGCTCCGTAAAGGCCGACCCTGGCCAGATGGAAACGGTGCTGGTCAACCTGCTGGTCAACGCCCGCGAGGCCATGCCAGACGGCGGCAAGCTCGTTATTGAGACCGAGAACGTTACGTCCTTTACCGGGCCATCGTCTGAATCCGATTCAGGCGCCGAGACGAGCGACTTGCGGGGTTCGGCCTTCATCAAAATAAGCGTGGCCGACGACGGAGCCGGCATGTCTGATGCTGTCAAGGCGCGAGTCTTTGAGCCGTTCTTCACCGCTAAGAGCGCCGGTCGTGGGACCGGCCTGGGGCTTTCGACCTGCTACGGCGTCATCTCGCGACTGGGTGACCGCATCTCGGTGGATAGCGCCGAGGGCGTCGGCACCCGCATAGATGTGCTTTTGCCAGCAGTCGGGGGAGAGATCGCCCACAGTGTCACTCGGACGGAGCCGGAACTGATAAATGTGGGTCGTGAGTCCCTCATGCTGGTGGAGGACGAAGAGTCTGTCCGCAAGGTCGTGGCGCAGGCGCTGCGAGGCCTGGGCTACCAGGTCATGGAAGCGGCCAACGGCCGTGCGGCACTGGATCTGTCCGACCTGCTGGGTCCGGACGGCGTAGACCTGCTAATTACCGATGTCATAATGCCGGGCATGAGCGGCCGTGACCTGGCCGACGAGTTCACCTCCCGATGGCCCGACACGAAGGTCCTGTTCGTGTCGGGATACGCCGACGGGCTAGGTGACCTGGCAACCGGCGATGGCAAGTTCACCTACATGGGCAAGCCGTTCACACCAAACGCCCTTTCAGCAAAGGTGCGGGGAGTGTTGAACAACCCCGAGGTAGAGGCCAAGTCCGCCTGGCGGGGCCCCGCTGACCCTCCGATGGCTCGGATGATTGGGATGGTTCGGATATAATTCTCTCTACCGTCTGGACCTCTCCGGACCGACACAGAGACGTTGAACACACCGTTTAAAGACAAGACTATTTTGGGCGTGTTCGCCCACCCGGACGACGAGACGTCGTCCAGCGCCGCCACTTTTTCCCGCTACGCTGACCTCGGCGCGACGGTTCACGTCATCACCGGCACCGGCGGCGAACTGGGGACTCTCGGCACAGGCGACCTCACCGTCAAGAGGGAAGACCTGGCACAGGTGCGGGAGCGCGAGCTTCGTACGGTGCTGGACATGTACGGAGCCCAGCCTCCGACAATGCTTGGCTACAGGGACCAGGAGCTTGCCCTGGCTGACCACGACGAGGCCGTAGGCAAGATACTCACGGTCATGCGCAGCGTCAGGCCCGATGCAGTTATTACGTTTGGCCCCACCGGTATTTCTCGCCACGACGATCACATAGCGATACACAAGCTGGCGGTGGCGGCGCTGGACCGTCATGAAGCCGAGACGGGCGATGCAACGAGGCTGCTGTACCCGGCCATACCCAGGGAAGTCGCCGCCAAGTGGGACTTTGAAGTAGAGGGTGTGGAGGGCGAACCGAACGTGCTGATAGGAACCGACGGCTACCTGCGCCTCAAGGTGCAGGGTCTGCGAGCTTATCGCTCGCAGGAAGA